>NZ_LYSO01000081.1:0-27839 GCF_001728935.1 Pseudomonas sp. AP42 | reverse complement strand
CTGCTTGTGATCTTGATCTCAGGCGCCCCGTTAAACCACGCTGGCCGAACGCAGGCTTGAATTCGTGGGTAACCCGGCAGGACGCCGGGTTAGCCGCCCAGCGCCATGGATGGCGCGTGGCGGCGGCCCACGGATTCAAGCCTGTGTTCGGGCACACCGAGCCCAAGCGAGGTGCCGAGTGGTGGGGCAAGAGCGTTTTGCTTACTTTTGCGCTCTTTTCAAAAGTGAGCCGCCGTCAGGGCGGAACCCTAAGTGGCCGTTACCGCAGGAATGGATATGTACACGATCCAACGGTGTTGACTGCCAGGCCGCCTTCGCGAGCAAGCCCGCTCCCACAGTTGAATTGCGGGGTGTCAGGGAGATAGGCGTCGGCTGGCTGGCCGTCATCGCAGGCAAGCCACACATTTCGATTGCGGGGTGTCAGGGAGATAGTTGTCGGCTGTCAGGCAGACATCGGGGGCAAGCCCCCTTCCACATTTGGAGCTCGCCGCATCAGCAAGATGAGCGCTGTTGCTTGCCGCTTATGCCTTAAGCGCCTTCTTGGGATAAATATCGTAGCGGCTGGACTTGCCATCCAACGCATGGCTCGGCTTCGGCCCCTCAATACAGGGCGCCTTGCGCGGCCGTTTGACCACCACACGATGGCTGGCCAGCGCCAGAGCCGCCGCGAGCAACGCCGGTGCATCCGGATCATCACCCACCAACGGCCGAAACAGGCGCATTTCCTTCTTCACCAGCGCAGTTTTCTCACGGTGCGGAAACATCGGGTCCAGGTAGATCACCTGAGGCGGCTCCCCCTGCCAATTGAGCATCACGTCGATGGAGTTGCCCTTGAGCAGCTTCATACGCGCCACAATCGGCGCCACCTCAAAATCCTCGGCAGCGCGGGCCAGGCCATCTTCGAGCAAGGCGCCGATCAACGGCTGGCGCTCGATCAGGCTCATCTCACACCCCAGGCTAGCCAGCACGAACGCGTCCTTGCCTAAGCCCGCCGTAGCGTCCAGCACCCGCGGGCGCACGCCCTGGGCGATGCCCACCGCCTTGGCGATCATCTGCCCGCTGCCGCCGCCATACAACCGCCGGTGCGCCGCGCCGCCTTCGACAAAGTCGACCCGCACCGGCCCTGGCGCATCAGGCCCAAGCTGTTGCAACTGCAAACCGTGCTCCCCCACTTGCAGGGAAAAATCCGCATCGGCCACCTGCAGAGGCAACCCCAGCAGCGAAGCCCAGTGTTCGGCGCGGGCCTGGAAACTGTCAGCCAAGGCTTGGACCTGGATGCGGCTGGCCGCTGGTTGTTCGTTCATCAATCGCCACGCTCAAAAATATTAAGGATCGGCAAACAACGGCCGATAAAAATCACAGTCAGGTATTTTGCCAGAGCTGAGCGTCGACCGAGAAAAATGTCAGACATTCTTCCCCTTTCCATCGGTGTACTGCCGACCCACAACCATTACGGCCTGCGCAATACCCAAGCGCTGGCCGGGGTGAGTCATGTGTGGCAGGACTTCTTCGCCCGTGCGTTGGCCGAACAGCTGGGTGAAACGCCAGACGCGCTCGCCGCCAACGCGCCTGCCCCGGCAGACCCGGCGGTTGAACCCCGCGAAGGCGCCGACCTGCTGGCGCAAATCCTCACCCAGCGTGAGTGCGATGTGAAAGACACCGAGATCGTGCCGCCTGCGCCGCTGTTCCTGCCGATTGCCGAGTTCGAAACCGAGCTGCTGCCACCGGCCGCGACGCCGTTCCCGGAAGAAGAAGTCATCGCCCAGCAACGCCAACAGGACTTTGAGAGCGGGTGGGTGCGCCCCATCGTGCTGAACGCCGGCCAACCGCTACCCGAGCCAGGCCCTGCGCCACAAACACGCCCGCTGCACCTGCCGATTGCCGAATTCGAGCTGGACCTACTGCCGCCGGCCGCCACGCCGTACCCTGAAGAAGAATTGCTGGCGCAGCAAAAAGCCCTGGATTTCGATTACTACTGGGCGCGCCCACTGGTGACCCACAACCTGCGCCTGGCCGCCTGAACCTTAGCGACACACCCACCAACGCCCCATGTCCAGATGGAAATGGTTGCGATGGGCGGCGTTGTAGTCCGGGCTCAACACCACGTTGAAATCATCACAGGCGCCATCGCGTACCAAACGCAGGAAACGCGCGCTGTCGCCCTGCCCTGGCCAATCCTTGAGCACGCTGATGCTGCGCCCATCCGCCAGGCGAAACCCGGCGATATCCAGGGCATTGGCCGAGGCGTGCTGGCTGAGCCTTGCGTCGGCGCGATTGTAGATATTACGGCAGGCAAAACTGCCCAAATGCTCGACGCGGCTCACCGCTTGGCCAAACACGGCCTGGGCCGCCGGTTGCAGGCTGTGGCGCTCGAACAACGCAAACGCCACCGCCAGCGGGCAACTGGCGAGAAAGCTGCTGCTCAAGGCCACATCAGCGCCCTGTACGCGCAGGACATTGCGCAAGGGGCACGCCGCATCCGGCGCTGTATCAGCCTGGCGACTCACGCGCAGACCGGAGGCGTTCAATACCTGGTCACACAGCGCCGGATCGTCCTGCAAACGACTGAGCTTGTAGCGCGTCAACAGGTTGGGGCTGGTCCGCACATCCAAGGGCGCCCAGGGGTTCCACTCAGCCGGCATCGGCACCCAACCGCGCCAGACAGCCAGCGCAAAGGCGCCCACCAGCACCAGCAACACACTCAATGTCTTGACCACACCCACGGCTCAACCCTCAAAGTAGCCCGAGCTGCTCCGCCACGGGTTCTCGATGCAAGACAGGCAGCGGCGGTAACCCTGGCAGACGCACCATCAGCTTGGCGTGGAAGCGCAGCGCCAGCTGCGCCGCGAGACGGTTGTCCGACGTGTGCAGGAACATATAGGGCGTGCGGCCTTCTTCGATCCAACTGGCGATCTTTTCCACCCATGGAATCAGGAACGGGTCATTGGCCTCAAGGTCCGGATGCCCGATGAAGCGCACCTGGGGAAACTGCGTCAGTGCCGCTGGGCGCGGTGGCACCCGGGGCTTTTTGGACTGGGCATGCAGCACCGCTTCGGAGGTAGAGGTACAGCTGAACAGGGCACGAGGATCGAGGCAGATGCGCTCGACACCGCGATCGCGCAACAGACGGTTGAGCCTGCGCTCAGCATCCCCCTTGGCGAAGAACTGTTCATGACGCACTTCCACGGCCAGCGGCCGATCGATGCCATCGAGAAATCCAGCCAGCTCCGTCAGGCGCTGCGGCGTAAAGCCTTTTGAGAGCTGCAACCACAGCGGTGAAACGCGCTCACCCAAAGGGCTCATCAAGCCGACAAAGCTTTCTGCCGCCGGCAACTGTTCACGCAAATCGCCAGCATGGCTGATATCGCCAGGGAATTTGGCGGTGAAGCGAAAGTCATCGGGCATGATTTCGGCCCAGCGCTGCACAGTGGCGGCCGAGGGGCGAGCGTAAAAAGTGGTATTGCCTTCAACGGCGTTGAAGACCTGGGAATAGAGCCCGAGGTAATCGTTGGAACGTGCATCAACCGGATACAGGTACTCGCGCCAGGCGTTTTCACTCCAGGACGGGCAGCCGATGTAATAAGGCAAACGCATCAGATATGGATATCGAGACCCAGCACTTCCATATCCCATTCGACAAAGCCGGCAGTGGTCAGGTAGCTGGCCAGGGCGGTGGCAACGCTTTTGCTCATGGAACGGGGAAAGACCATGTCTTGCTGACGGGCAGGAACGCCGCTGATGCGTGCGCTCGAGGCGCCTTGCGCTTTGGAAGGCGTATCGGTGTGTACTTCGATGAAGTCCGGTGAATCCTCGACGGATTCGTCTACCGTCACGCTCGCCTTGCGCGGCTTACGCTTGAGGGGGTAGGACTGTGAGGAAAAACCGTCTATACGCATACATGCAGACTCGGTATCAATGATGGCAATTTAGCGGCACTTTCCATGGCGCGCAAATGCTCTGGTGATAACTAGAACACATAATTTGTAAAAGGTTTAAAAACCCAGGCAAATTCTGACGATTGGCGAAATTTGCCACCGAACGCCCACATTTTTGGCGTCAAATAATCCCGCGTTCGGCCTTGGTCTGCGCGACTTTATCGCGCAGGTACACCGGTGCTGCCTGGTCCGCTGCAACTGCCTCGCCGCGCTCAAACGCGAAACGCGCCAACGCCAGCAGGTCTTCGGCGTGGGGCAACATCGCCGCATCCTGCTCGGCACACGTTACCTTGATGCGTTCGCCATAACCCCAGCCAGTGCCGGCACCGAACCAATCGCCGCTGGCGTCAGCGGGCAACTGCGCCGCTTCGGGGGCCAGCACCGCTTCCGTACCGACCAGGCGCATTTCGCCTGCGGTCTCACGGTAGCAACCCCAGTAGACCTCATCCATGCGCGCATCAATTGCCGCAGCCACTTGCGACGCACCGTGCTCACGCAACGCACGCTGGGCCAGCACCGCCAGGTTGGACACCGGCAATACCGGGCGCTCCAGGGCAAAGGCCAGGCCCTGCACCACGCCAATGGCGATGCGCACCCCGGTGAATGCACCGGGGCCACGGCCGAACGCGATGGCGTCCACGGCCGCCAGGGTGGTACCGGCGTCTTCAAGCAGTTGCTTGATCATCGGCAACAATTTCTGCGCGTGCAGGCGCGGGATCACCTCGTAGTGGCTCGTAACCTTGCCATCGTGCAGCAAGGCAACGGAGCAAGCTTCAGTCGCGGTGTCCAGGGCCAGCAGGGTGCTCATCGGTGTGGGTGTCCAAGTCGGAAAAAAGTGCGCCAGTATAAACAACAACGGCCCGCAAGCGGGCCGTTGTCTGTGCCGCCGATCACAGGATCAGCTCAGTGCTTGCAGCACCTTGGCGGTGATGGCCTCTACCGAGCCCACACCTGGGATGTGGCTGTATTTCGGCTTGCCTTGAGCTGCGGACAGCTTCTGGTAGAAGTCCACCAGGGGCTTGGTCTGGGAATGGTAGACCGACAGGCGATGACGCACGGTTTCTTCGGTGTCGTCTTTACGCTGCACCAGGTCTTCACCGGTGACGTCGTCCTTGCCTTCGACTTTCGGCGGGTTGTAGACGATGTGGTACACGCGGCCCGAGCCTTCGTGAACGCGACGGCCAGCGATACGCTGAACGATCTCTTCGTCTTCAACTGCGATCTCGACCACGGCGTCCAACTCCACGCCCGCCTTCACCAGGGCTTCAGCCTGGGGAATAGTGCGTGGGAAACCGTCAAACAGGAAACCGTTCTTGCAGTCTTCCTGGCTGATGCGTTCCTTGACCAGGTTGATGATCAGGTCATCGGAGACCAGGCCGCCGCTGTCCATCACGCTCTTGGCGATCAGGCCCAGCTCGGTGCCAGCCTTGACGGCCGCACGCAGCATGTCGCCGGTGGAGATTTGTGGAATGCCGAATTTTTCAGTGATGAACTTTGCCTGAGTACCTTTACCGGCCCCGGGAGCTCCCAGCAGAATGACGCGCATCGATGTGCTCCTCAATTTTTTATAGAGATGACGCTCGGATTCGCCGCGTGGGGCCAATCTCGTAAAAATGTGGTTCTAGGCCGATCAAACGGCCAAAGGCTGATCAAGATACACAGCGGGCCCTCACCATACAAGCCGCCAAAAGTAGGAGAAACCCGCGCCGCACATGCGTCAGCGCCGGGGTGTGCCTGAGCGCAACCCGCCCCCTCAAACGACGACCGCCCGTTTCCGGGCGGTCGTCGCGGTTTATCCGCAAGCCATTGAGTACACGCAAAAAACCTCAACCGGTGTTGCGCAAACCGGCCGCAATACCGGCCACGGACACCAGCAGCGCCTGTTCCAGAGGGCTGTCTTGCGCAGCCTCCTGCTGGCGCGAACGTGCCAGCAACTCGGCCTGCAACAGGTGCAGAGGGTCGAGGTAGGTGTTGCGCAGGCGGATGAACTCCAGGGTGTCGGGGCTATGGGCCAGCAGCTGCGACTGGCCGGTCAGGCCAAGCACCACGTCACACGCCTGCGACAATAGGTCGCGTAAGTGCGCACCCAATGCCAGCAGGTCCGGCTGCACCAGGCGCTCATCATAAAGACGGGCGATATCGGCATCGGCCTTGGCCAGCACCATTTCCAGCATGTCGATGCGCGTGCGAAAGAACGGCCACTGCTCGCGCATCTGCCCCAGCAATTGACCTTCACCGCGCTCCAGCGCCTTGCTCAGTGCCGCTTCCCAGCCGAGCCAGGCGGGCAGCATCAGGCGTGTCTGGGTCCAGCCAAAGATCCACGGGATGGCGCGCAAGCTCTCAATCCCGCCCGCACGACGCTTGGCGGGGCGGCTGCCCAAAGGCAAACGGCCCAACTCCTGCTCCGGCGTGGACTGGCGGAAGTATTCGACGAACTGCGGATTTTCCCGCACCACGGCGCGGTAAGCGCTGACACCGTCTGCCGCCAATTCGTCCATCAGGTGACGCCAGGCAGGCTCGGGAGGCGGCGGCGGCAACAAGGTCGCTTCCAGTACCGCAGCCAGGTAGAGATTGAGGTTCTGCTCGGCGATATCCGGCAGACCGAATTTGAAGCGAATCATCTCTCCCTGCTCAGTGGTACGGAAACGCCCCGCCACCGAGCCCGGCGGCTGCGACAGGATGGCCGCGTGCGCCGGGCCGCCGCCACGACCAACGGTGCCGCCGCGACCGTGAAACAACAACAGCTCCACCTGTTGCTCGCGGCAGATATCCACCAGGCGTTCCTGGGCGCGGTACTGCGCCCAGGCGGCGGCCGTGGTGCCGGCGTCCTTGGCCGAATCCGAGTAGCCAATCATCACTTCCTGCGGGCCCTGCAAGCGCGCGCGGTAACCCGGCAGTTGCAGCAGGCGCTCCATCACCGGCCCTGCGTTATCCAGGTCGGCCAGGGTCTCGAACAGCGGCACGACGCGCATCGGCCGTTGTACGCCCGACTCTTTCAACAGCAGTTGCACCGCCAGCACATCCGAGGCGGCGCCGGCCATGGAGATGACATACGACCCTAGTGATGCGGCCGGTGCGGCGGCGATTTCCTTGCAGGTATTGAGCACCTCGGCAGTGTCCGCCGACGGCTTGAAGTAACCCGGCAGCAACGGCCGACGATTGGTCAGTTCCTGGGTCAGGAAGCTGATACGCGCCTCTTCATCCCAGTCCTCATAACGCCCCAGGCCCAGGTAATCGGTGATTTCGGTCATGGCCGCCGAGTGACGGCTGGAGTCCTGGCGCACATCCAGGCGCACCAGGAACAGGCCGAACGTCACGGCACGGCGCAGGCAGTCGAGCAGCGGGCCATCGGCGATCACGCCCATGCCGCATTCGTGCAGGGACTGGTAGCACAGCTGCAGCGGGTCGAGCAGGTCGCGGTTGTTTTGCAACACGTCGGCCGGCGCCGGGGTGGTGCTGGTCAACGAGGTGTGGGCCCACTGGCGCGTGGCGCGCAGGCGTTCACGTAGTTGCTTGAGCAAGGCACGATAGGGTTCGACGCTGTCGCCGACTTTGGCGTGCAACGCCGGGCTGGCCTGTTGCATCGACAGCTCGGAAGCCAGCTGATCAATGTCGCGCAGATACAAATCCGCCGCCATCCAGCGCGCCAGCAACAGCACTTCGCGGGTGACCGGCGCGGTGACGTTCGGGTTGCCGTCACGGTCGCCGCCCATCCACGAAGCAAAGCGAATCGGCGCAGCCTCCAGGGGCAGGCGCAGGCCGGTGGCGGCGTGTAGGGCTTGGTCGGCCTTGCGCAGGTAATTGGGGATGGCTTGCCACAGCGAATGCTCGATCACCGCAAAGCCCCATTTGGCTTCATCCACCGGCGTGGGGCGCACGCGCCGGATTTCTTCGGTGTGCCAGGCTTCGGCGATCAAGCGTTGCAAGCGCTCGCGAATCTGCTCGCGCTCGGCGGTGGTGAGGTCACGGTGATCCTGCAAGGCCAGTTGCGCGGCAATGGCGTCGTACTTTTGGATCAGCGTGCGGCGGGCCACTTCGGTGGGGTGGGCGGTGAGCACCAGTTCGATGTCCAGCCGAGCCAATTGCCGGGCCAGGGACTCATTGCTGTGCCCTTCGTTTTGCAGGCGTGCCAGCAATTCTGGCAAGACCCGGGATTCGAACGGCGCAGGTTGCGATTCATCGCGCCGATGAATCAACTGATATTGCTCGGCAATGTTGGCCAGGTTGAGGAATTGGTTGAAGGCCCGGGCCACGGGCAGCAACTCCTGCTCCTGCAACTGGTTGAGGCTGGCGCTCAACTCATCGCCAGCGGTTTTCTCTGAAACGGCTCCACGACGGTCGGCCTTGGCGCCTTTGCGGATCTGCTCGATCTTTTCGAGGAAAGCCTCGCCGTACTGCTCTCGAATGGTGTTGCCCAACAGCTCACCCAGCAGGTGAACATCCTCACGCAAGCGTGCATCGATATCACTCATCAGCCAATCTCCAGCCAGAAATCCGGGACGCGCAGGGGGTTCAGAGTGCCGCCGACGTCGGTTTCTGACAAGGCCGAACGCAAACGACTTTAAACCTTGGCGCTTGCAGCTAGTCTCAACGATGAGTCGCCGCGTTATTCACGCAGGCGGCTGGTCACTCATCACCGCCTGCGATTGCGGGCTTTATTGAGGTCGCCATGAAAATTCGAGAACTGGCCCAGCATTGGGAAGAAACCGCCAAGGGCCGCCTGACGAAAACTGAATACGCGATTCATCTGGATGTGGAAGCCGCCGCCCGGCTGGCGGCCATTGCCGAGATGTACCCCAAGCGCCACGTCGAAGAACTGCTCGGCGAGCTGATCGGCGCCGCCCTTGAAGAGCTGGAAGCCAGCTTTCCTTACATCCAGGGCCAGCAGGTGATTGCCACCGATGAAGAGGGTGACCCCCTGTATGAAGACGTCGGCCCCACGCCACGTTTTCTCACGTTATCCCGTCGCCACTTGCACGATTTGTCGGCCGTTACTGACGAACAAAAGCACTGATAAACATTTATTGACGTCAATTAAACCCCCGTATTCCGGGCCTTTTACAGGCCCGGAAGTACCGCCGTGCGCCGCGAAAGTTCCATTTTTTAAACACTGACCAGTCAGTCAGATATTTTTTTAGGCAAATCGCCATATCCGCTGAACTTTTGAAAAAAGCCTCCGGTCACAGCCAGTAGCCATCACGTGTGGAACGGTCGTTTGAACGGACGCCATGTGCTTTATCGACGGGCCCGAAATCGATACGCCCCGATGGATTTTGATGTTTTTCAGGAGTTATCCAATGGAGTTGAAGACGATGAACACCAGCACTGCCAAATCCTCGTTTAACCATCTGCGCGGGCTCAAATTGGCCGCGCTGGCAATCGGCACCAGCTTCGTTCTGGCTGGCTGCGCCGGCAACCCTCCAACCGAGCAGTACGCCGTGACCCAATCGGCCGTCAACAGCGCAGTCAGCGCCGGCGGCACCGAGTACGCTGCGGTGGAAATGAAGTCGGCCCAGGACAAGCTCAAAGAAGCTGAGATTGCCATGCACGACAAGAACTACGACAAGGCTCGCCAACTGGCTGAACAAGCCGAGTGGGATGCCCGCGTCGCTGAGCGTAAAGCCCAGGCTGCCAAGGCTCAACAGGCTGTGAAGGACTCCCAGAAGGCTGTTGACGAACTGCGTAAAGAAGGCATGCGCCCAGCTGCAATCATGCAGAAGTAAGCCGCAGCCTCTTGACTGCATCGCACCTGATATCGAATTGAAAGGACGACACGACTATGCGTAAACAATTGATGATCCCTGCCCTGCTGGCGATGAGCGTTGCCTTGGCGGCCTGCTCCACCCCGCCGAACGCGAACCTGGAAAATGCGCGGACCAATTTCTCGTCCCTGCAAACCAACCCGCAAGCCACCAAGCTGGCCGCGCTGGAAACCAAAGACGCCAGCGACTGGCTGGACAAGGCTGACAAGGCCTACCGCGACAAGGAAGACGAGAAGAAAGTCGACCAACTGGCCTACCTGACCAACCAGCGCGTTGAAGTGGCTAAGGACACCATCGTCCTGCGCGAATCCGAAGCCAAGCTGAAAAACGCCGGTGACGAACGTGCCCGCGCCCTGCTGGACGCCCGTGATGCGCAAATCAAGCAACTGCAAAACAGCTTGAACGCCAAGCAAACCGATCGCGGTACCCTGGTGACTTTCGGTGACGTGCTGTTCGCCACCAACAAGTCCGACCTGAAATCCAGCGGCCTGGTGAACATCACCAAGCTGGCCCAGTTCCTGCGCGATAACCCAGACCGTAAAGTGATCGTCGAAGGCTACACCGACAGCACCGGTTCCGACTCGTACAACCAGAGCCTGTCGGAGCGTCGTGCCGCTTCCGTTCAACGTGCACTGGCTCAGCAAGGCGTGGATATCTCGCGCATCGTGACCCAGGGTTATGGCAAGGAATACCCGGTTGCCGATAACGGCAGCGTTTCCGGCCGCGCCATGAACCGTCGCGTTGAAGTGACCATCTCCAACGACAACCAGCCGGTCAAGCCACGGTCTTCCGTCGCTAACTGATCAATAGCCTGGTAAAAAGCCCCGCCTTTAGGCGGGGCTTTTTCGTTGCCGCTCATGAAAGCGCATTCAAGCTTTAGTCATTGAAGTATCCGACGCTGCTGCGGTTGCCGTTCTGGCCAGAGTTGATGTAACGGCTGGAATCGCCCGAGTTGCCGTTATTTCCGTAGTTACCATAGTTACCGTAACTGCCGTGATTACTATAGCCTTCAAAGTGACGGTAGTTACCCGGCGCCCCCATCATGTCATTGCCGTTATGCCCATGATTTTCATAGTGACTGCACCGGCCGCTATTACCGTTATTGCCATAGTTACCATAATTGCCGTTATTGCCATGACTGCCGCCACTGCCCCACACTCGCTGACCTGGTGTGGCATGGCGAGGTTGCTCTTCAGCATAACGTGGATGCCAAGCAACATACTGTGCAGGTCGCGAACCAAATAGATGAGTCATTTTATCTTCCCTGTCAAACTGAAATAAGAGTGTGTGGATGTACGACACCTAAGCTGCGTGCTGCTTGGTGTGTCGCCCCTTTAAGTGGGGAATCGCTGCGAGCAGTTCCACTACGAAGACTCTAAAAACCACGTCAAAATATGCGCGGCGACGCAGTCGCATTGCTTGTTTCAACCTTGAAGGCGCCGAGCATGGCGAATGCCGTTACTGCCGTGATTGGAATAACCACTGTGGCTTCCGCTATTGCCGTTATTGCCGTAATTTCCGAAGTTACCGTCATTCATGCTGTGATGACCGTTATTGATATGCACACCCACTTGCGCCGACTTGACGCCACCGACCGTCACATAATTAGTATTGAATACATAGGTCACGTAGTTGATCGTAGGCGGCTGCGAAGTCGACGCCTGAGTACGGGGTGGCGGCCCCATGTAGCGAACGGTTCCACGATTCAAAGGTTGAGTACCGGCATAGTTTGGACGCCGACTCGATTGATAGCTATTGTAGTTATAGGTTTTACCCACTTGAGGGTATCGCCAACCCATACGCTGCCCCGTGACAGCGTTCCATGTATTGGACATGACCCCCATGGTATTCACGAGCGCTGTATTGACAAATGAATCTAACCTCATTCCTTGACTCCAAATGATTTCCCACACGTCCAGGTTTAAACTCCTGGCAGCTATAGAGTGGTCGCCTACTTCTATCAGTTCCCAACGGTATAATCCTGATAACAAGTAGGGGCTCGCCTGTTGGTATCCCAAGCAGGTCGCCTATCGTTGATGGATAAAATTGAAACGAAAAAAAAAACCACCGGAAACGGTGGTTTTTTTGACTAGGGAAACTTGATCTTGCGATCAGTATCTTCATCCGGCGGCGTTATCTTTTTGTTATGAGGGGAGGAATCAGTTGAGCAACCTGCCAACTGATTACGCGCCTGTTCTTGCGCATCCGCCCGCTCCAACGCCTGATGCGCCCTGACCATAGCCAGCATATTGCATATCGCATCAATTCTTATCACTGCCTTCCCGCCCCCACTTCGCGTAATTACATCGCTCTTTGTGGCATCAGACGCAATTGGGTTCCAAACAATTTCGTTACGAGATCCTGGCACGTCGATGATGTCTGTAGGGCCGCTGATATGAAAAAACGCCGCTAAAAGGCGGGCTCTGGGAGGGATGCCGATCAGTAGTTGATCGAGCCTTGGCCCGATGCGCCACCTTCACCGCCTTGTGCACCTTGGGCCGCCTGTTTTTCTGCCAGCAGCTTCTGCAGTTTTTCGAGACGTTCATCCCCGCCAGCGCCTTGGGAGCCACCGGAGCCTTGAGCGCCTCCAGCCCCCTGGGAACCACCGGAGCCACCCGAACCGGGAAACTCAACGGTATGACAGGCTCACTGTTGCAACTGCGGGGTTTCCTGGCCCATGCAACGCACGGCCTGCTTCTTATTGTTCACCAGCACGCCGCTCAAGCCTTTCTGTTCGGTATCAAACATCACCACCACGCCGTCAACGCACTGCGCCACTTGCGCCGCCGGGGTCAGGGAGACCTTGTAATCCTCACCCGGCACGGTCTTGAGCATGGTGAAGTCGCTGAGCAGCAACGCATCTTCCGGCTTGGCGAAGTGCAGGTAGCCGTAGTACCACAGGCAGCCAACGGTACCGATGATGGTGCCGATACCGGTGAGAATCAGCGGGATCATGTTGCGTTCTTCACTCATTGCGGGCTCTCTGATGACTCAACTTTAGGAATAGGGTAATTCGGAATTTCGCCCAGGCGGCGCAAGCCGTTGAAGTGCCGCGGGTCGTCCAGGTAACGCAGCATCACGGTCTGCCAGGTTTTGTCGGCAAAGGTCTGCACATGGCCGCCACGGGTCAGTTGCAACACCCTGGGCGGCGGTGCGGCCTGATACAGGCGGATGCCATTGGCCACCGGCACGATGGGATCATCCAGGCTGTGGAACAGCAGCTTGGGCACGCCGGTCACGCGGGGCATGGCATTGATCGCACTGTCGGCGTCGGGCACCAGCCACGACAGCGGCACCTGCAACGGCCAGGTTAACCAGGAAGTGCTCAAGGCGAATTGTCCTACGTCACGATAACTGGCTGGCACGCCGTCCAGTACCAGCGCTTTGAGTTGGGTTTGACGCTCCGGGTGGGCGGCCAGGTAATGCACCGCCAGTGCACCGCCCAGGCTTTGCCCGAGAATAATCAGCGGTTGACCCTGGGTTTCAGGCGCCTTGTCGATCCAGCCGAAGGCGGCGTCGATATCCTGGTAGATCGCCGGCAGCGATGGCTTGCCTTCCGACAGCCCATAACCACGATAGTCCAGCAACAGTACTTGATAGCCCTGTTCCGGCAACCACCAACTTCCTCCCAGGTGCCAGGCGAGGTTACCGCCGTTGCCGTGCAAATGCAGGACGGTGCCCTTGAGCGGTACACCGGCTTTGGCCGGCAGCCACCAGGCGTGCAGCTTCACCCCGTCTGCGGTGGTGAGCGTGACGTCGCGGTATTGCAGGTTGGCTTTTTCCGGGGTGAACGGCAGGCCGGGCTCGGGGTAGAACAGCAAGGAGCTGCAACCGTTCAATGTGAGTAGCAGGCATAAAATGCCGAGGATTCTCATCCGTTGAAGCCTCATGGTGATTGACGCCCCACTGTAGGAGCGAGCTTGCTCGCGAAAATCGTCAACGATAACGCACTAATGCTGAAGAAACTTGGTGCCTGAGCGTTCTTCGCGAGCAAGCTCGCTCCTACAAATAGGATTGCGGTGGTCAGAGGATATTGGAGTAATCCGCCTCGATCCGGTCCAGGCTCAAGTGGTTGAGGAAGTTGGAGAAGCACATCCAGGCCGCCAGCGCGTTCATGTCGCGAAACTGCTCCGGCAAATACTTGGGCGGCACCACCAGGCCTTCGTCGACCAATTGGCGCAGGGTACGCATGTCTTCAAGGGTGGTCTTGCCGCAGAACAGCAGCGGCACCTGTTCCAGCTTGCCTTTGCGTACGGCGAGCTGAATGTAGTTGTAGACCATGATAAAGCCCTTGAGGTAGGACAAATCCTTGGTAAATGGCAGACCGGTGGGCACCGAACCACGGAAAACCCGGCTGGCATTCCCATAGCTTTCGGCCATTTCAAAGCCTTGCTCGCGGAAGAACTCGAACACCTGCAGGAAGTCGGCCCCCTCCTCCACCATATGGATGGCGCGTGTCCGGTTGGTGAGTTTGCGCAAGCGGCTGGGGTAGGAGGCAAACGTGATGATTTCCATCAGGATCGCCAGGCCTTCCTGGGTAACGGTGGACGACGGCGGGCCCTTGGACAGGAACGTGCAGATCGGCTGGTTCTGGCCGTTGAGGGTGGTGCCCACATGCACCAGGCCTTCATGCACTTCGAGGGCGCGCACGTCGCGGTCGTTGAACATCGCGTCGGCGCGGATCTTGATATAGTCGGCGCCCGCCGCCGCATCGGCGACGATGCCGTCGGACTCGAATACCCGGATGGTTTCTTCCGCCTCGCCAAACACCTTGTTCAGGCGGGTTTGCAGCAGGCTGACCGCATCTTTGGCGGTGAGGGTCTTGGCTTCGTCCTTGAGGTCACCCCGACCGTCGATGTTGTTCAGGTAGTCGGAGAGCATCAGGCCAAGGTCGGCCAGGGTCGGGTCGCCGGCGTGGAACGCATCGGAGGCGGCGCCGTACAGCTCCTGGGAAATCAGGCCGAAGTCCTCGGTGCCGCGCGCTTCAAGCATGCGCACCACCATGCGGTATTCGCGGCACATGCGCCGCATGATCTGCCCCACCGGACTGAATTGACCAAGGCGACGGGTGATGTCGCGCTCGATGTTCTGGAACTCCAGCTTCACCGCACTGGAATCGAACGACAGCGGCCGGTTCAGGTAGTAATCACGGTCTACGGCAGGCATCGCCTTGCCTTTGGCCTTGAGGAATCCCTGGCGAATGTTCTCGTCCCATTTCACCGCATCGAGAACGCGGATCGGTGTTTGCGCCAGCACAATGCGATCGGACAAGGTGCGTATCGTCTGCTGGTAATCGTCCACCCGGTGCTTCCTCTTTAAACGTTGAACGGTATCAGGCTTTCATCGAACGCTGTCAGACCGAGGCCAATACCAGGTGCATGTAGCGCTTGAGGATTTCAAGCATCTCTTCCCCGGTCAGAGGCTCTGCGCCGCCCAACAGGCCCTGATATTCCATCCGACTGATGATAGCCGTCAACACCTTGGCATCCTGCTGCGGCTCACGGGAACCCAATACCTGGAAAAACTGCCCGGTGCCTTGCAACAGGATCTGTTGATGGGAGCGTACCAGTTCGGCCAGGCGTGGGTTGAGCAGGGCTTCCTGGCGAAAGGCCTGTTCGGCCATCAGGTATTCGCGCCGGTTGGTCAGTTGGCGCAGCACATAGTCGGCGGTCAGGCGTGCGATGTCATCGGCCAGTTGCGAGCGCGACTCCGGGCTGCCGTCGCCATAGGCGACCATTTCGCGTAACAGGCCCTCGTTACGTACCCACAGCTTGCCCATGAATGCGGCGCTGCGTTCCACGTACTGGGCGAAGGTGTCGGTGAGCAGGTCGTCGATGTCTTTGAAGTAATAGGTGGTGGCCGACAGCGGTACCCCCGCCTCTGCCGCCACTGCCCGGTGACGCACGGCCCGCACGCCATCGCGCACGACGATACGCATGGCCGCATCGAGAATGTCTTGCCGGCGTTGCTCGCTGCCCCGCCGACTGGCCTTGCGGCCCTGGTACTGAACGCTTTCAGCCACGGCAGCAGCAATGCCGGCGGCACCTTCTTGAGCCATTACGCGGTTCACCACACACATCCTTGAATAGAACAAAACCTGGCGCTGTTTGCTTGACACTCGTACAGGCCACATAAAAAAGCCGCCTTATAAAAGGCGGCTTCGGATTTCGCTACGGTTACGCTTGTGGCCGCATGTGCGGGAACAGGATCACATCGCGGATCGACGGCGAGTTGGTCAACAACATCACCAGACGGTCGATGCCGATGCCTTCACCGGCAGTGGGCGGCATGCCGTATTCCAGGGCCCGTACGAAGTCGGCATCGTAGTGCATGGCTTCGTCGTCACCGGCGTCCTTGTCGGCCACCTGGGCCATGAAACGCTCGGCCTGGTCTTCCGCGTCGTTAAGCTCGGAATAGGCGTTGGCGATTTCGCGGCCACCGATGAACAGCTCGAAACGGTCGGTGACGTTCGGGTTGTCGTCGTTGCGACGGGCCAGTGGCGACACTTCGAACGGGTACTGGGTGATGAAGTGCGGCTGTTCCAGCTTGTGCTCCACCAGCTCTTCGAAAATCATCACCTGCAGCTTGCCCAGGCCTTCGAAGCCCAGCACCTTGGCGCCGGCTTTCTTGGCAATGGCACGGGCCTTGTCGATGTCGTTGAGGTCGTCAGCGGTCAGCTCGGGGTTGTACTTGAGGATCGAGTCGAACACCGACAGGCGCACGAATGGCTCGCCGAAGTGGAACACCTTGTCGCCGTACGGCACGTCGGTGCTGCCCAGCACCAGCTGTGCCAGCTCGCGGAACAGCTCTTCGGTCAGGTCCATGTTGTCTTCGTAGTCGGCGTAGGCCTGGTAGAACTCCAACATGGTGAATTCTGGGTTGTGACGGGTCGAGACGCCTTCGTTGCGGAAGTTGCGGTTGATCTCGAACACTTTCTCGAAGCCGCCAACCACCAGGCGCTTGAGGTACAGCTCCGGCGCGATACGCAGGAACATTTCCATGTCCAGCGCGTTGTGGTGGGTTTCGAACGGCTTGGCTGCGGCACCACCCGGGATGGTCTGCAGCATCGGGGTTTCGACTTCCAGAAAGTCACGCTGCATCAGGAAGCTGCGGATGTGGGCAATGACTTGCGAGCGCACGCGGAAGGTCTGGCGCACGTCTTCGTTGACGATCAGGTCAACGTAGCGCTGGCGATAGCGCTGTTCGGTGTCGGTCAGGCCGTGGTGCTTGTCTGGCAGCGGGCGCAGGGACTTGGTCAGCAGGCGCACGTTGGTCATCTCGACGTACAGGTCGCCCTTGCCGGAACGGGCCAGGGTGCCTTCGGCGGCGATGATGTCGCCCATGTCCCAGGTCTTCACCGAGGCCAGGGTTTCTTCGGACAGGGTCTTGCGGTTGACGTAGACCTGGATGCGACCGGTCATGTCCTGGATCACCATGAACGAGCCACGGTTGAGCATGATGCGACCTGCCACCTTGACCGGGATCGCAGCCTCTGCCAGTTCTTCCTTGGTCTTGTCCGCGTATTGCTTCTGCAAGGCATCGCAGTAGTTGTCGCGGCGGAAGTCGTTGGGGAAGGCGTTACCCTTGGCGCGCTCGGCAGCAAGCTTTTCCTTGCGCAGGGCGATCAGGGAGTTTTCTTCCTGTTGCAGGGCTTGCGGGTCGAGTTGTTGGTCGCTCATGTCTTTAAATATTCCATCAGGTTCGTTGTCCCCAGCCTTCGGCGGGGGATCGCGGGCAAGCCCGCTCCCACAGAGGGTGTTAGAGGCCGGATTTCAGGCTGGCTTCCAGGTATTCGTCGATATCACCGTCGAGTACCTTGTCGCAGTCGCTGCGTTCGATGTTAGTGCGCAGATCCTTGATCCGCGAGGCATCGAGCACGTACGAACGGATCTGGTGACCCCAGCCGATATCCGACTTGGTGTCTTCCAGCGCCTGGGAAGCGGCGTTGCGCTTCTGCATTTCCTGCTCGTACAACTTGGCCCGCAGCATTTTCATGGCGGTGTCCTTGTTGGCGTGCTGGGAACGTTCGTTCTGGCAGCTGACCACGGTGTTGGTCGGTACGTGGGTAATACGTACGGCCGAGTCAGTGGTGTTTACGTGCTGGCCACCGGCACCGGAGGAACGGTAGGTGTCGATTCGCAGGTCGGCCGGGTTGATCTCGATTTCCACCTTGTCGTCGATCTCTGGCGAGACGAACACCGCAGAGAATGAGGTGTGGCGACGGTTGCCGGAGTCGAACGGGCTCTTGCGCACCAGGCGGTGCACGCCGATCTCGGTGCGCAGCCAGCCAAAGGCGTATTCGCCCTTGATGTGCACGGTCGCGCCCTTGATACCGGCCACTTCACCGGCGGACAGTTCCATGATGGTCGCGTCGAAACCGCGTTTGTCGGCCCAGCGCAGGTACATGCGCAGCAGGATGTTGGCCCAGTCCTGGGCCTCGGTGCCGCCGGAACCGGCCTGGATATCCAGGTAGGCGTTGTTCGGGTCCATTTCATGGCTGAACATGCGGCGGAATTCAAGCTTGGCGAGGTTTTCCTCGAGACGGGCCAGCTCGGCGACGACATCGCCCACTGCGCCTTCGTCGTTTTCTTCGACGGCCATGTCCAGCAGGTCGCGGCAATCACCCAGGCCGGTGTTCAGTTCGTCGAGGGTATCGACGATCTGTGCCAGCGCAGCGCGCTCGCGCCCCAGTTCCTGGGCGTATTCAGGTTTGTTCCAGACACTCGGATCTTCAAGCTCGCGATTGACCTCGGTCAGACGCTCATGCTTTTGATCGTAGTCAAAGATACCCCCGAATAGTTTCGGAGCGCTCGGACAGGTCCTTGATGGTGTTAAGGATCGGGTTGATTTCCATGGCGGGCAGCACTCGTTGGCGAACTTTTGAAAGCCGGCGAGTATAACGGCAAACGGCTGGAAACGGCAGCCCGCTTGGCCGAAAAGGCGGGGGTTTGTACACGATCCCAAGACCGATGAAGATTGAAATGTGGGAGCGGGCTTGCTCGCGAAAGCGCGATACCAGTCACTAAATGCGTTGACTGACCCACCGCATTCGCGAGCAAGCCCGCTCCCACAGGGGATCTGCGCTTAACTGACGGGCATTAAGGCTTGCCCCTTCCACATTGGGGGTTGGGCGGCGCTGGGGATTACTCGATGCCCACCTGATTACGCCCATTGTTCTTGGCCGTGTACAAGCCCTTGTCCGCCGCCATGATCAACTGCCGACAGTCCGTGCCCTGAGCCGGCGTCAACGTCGACAGCCCAATACTGATGGTCAGGCTGGCACCTTCCGCCGGGGCGATGTGCGGGATTTTCAACGCCGCCACCGCCATGCGTAGTTTTTCCGCGACCAGGCGTGCGCCGCCCGGCGAGGTGCTGGGCAGGACCAGCGCGAACTCTTCGCCGCCGTAGCGCGCCGGCAAATCCGAAGGGCGGCTGCTGGCTTCACGGATGGTGTTGGCGACTTTGCGCAAGGCTTCGTCGCCCTCGACGTGGCCGAAGCTGTCGTTGAAGGTCTTGAAGAAGTCCACGTCGATCATCAGCAGCGACAGTTGGGTCTGGTCGCGCATGGCGCGGCGCCATTCCAGCTCCAGGTATTCGTCGAAGTGGCGGCGGTTGGAGAGCCCGGTCAGGCCGTCGGAGTTCATCAGACGTTGCAGCACCAGGTTGGTGTCCAACAACTGTTGCTGGCTGACGCGCAACGCGCGGTAGGCCGCGTCGCGCTGCAACAGGGTCATGTAGGAGCGCGAGTGATAGCGGATGCGCGCCACCAACTCGATGTTGTCCGGCAGCTTGACCAGGTAATCGTTGGCCCCGGCCGCAAAGGCCGCGCTCTTGATCAGCGGGTCTTCCTTGGTGGACAGCACGATGATGGGGATATTCGCGGTGGCCGGGTGATTGCGGTATTCACGCACCAGGGTCAGGCCGTCCAGGCCCGGCATCACCAGGTCTTGCAGGATCACCGTGGGCTTGATGCGGATCGCCTGGGCAATGGCCTGGTGCGGGTCGGCACAAAAGTGGAAGTCGATGTTCTCTTCATGGGCCAGGCCACGCCGCACGGCTTCACCGATCATGGCCTGGTCGTCGACCAGCAACACCATGGCGGCGTTTTCGTCGGTCTTGAAGTCGTCGAGCTGTAAATCATTCATGTGCAGTCACCTGAATTACTACCTGCAAGCCAGCACGGCGGGAGATTTTTGTTCATTTTGCAAAGACCTCCAGCAATCGGGGCGCAATTCTATCCAGTGGGCGAATTTCAACAGCAGCGTCAATCGCCGCCGCCGCTTTGGGCATGCCATACACCGCCGAGCTCTGTTGGTCCTGGGCGATGGTCAAATATCCTTGTTCGCGCATCAGCTTGAGGCCTTGGGCGCCGTCGCGCCCCATGCCGGTGAGCAAGACGCCGACGGCGTCACCGTTCCAGTGGCTGGCGACGCTTTCGAAAAACACGTCGATCGACGGCCGGTAAATCTCGTTCACCGGCTCTGCGGTATAGGCTAGCGTGCCATTTTTCAACAAGCGAATATGATGGTTGGTGCCGGCCAGCAATACCACGCCGGGTTGAGGCGGCTCGCCTTCACAGGCCAGGCGCACCGGCAGACCTGAAGCGCTGCTCAACCACTCGGCCATGCCGGCGGCAAACACCTGGTCCACGTGCTGCACCAGCACGATGGCGGCGGGAAAATCCCGGGGCAAGCCCTTGAGCAGGGCTTCCAGGGCCGCCGGCCCACCGGCCGAAGATCCAATGGCGACCAGCCGTTGACGCTTGCCGGTGACCCGCTGCGGCGGGGTTTCGGCACGCACTCGGGTACCACGCTGGCCGATCAGCCAGCCAATATTAAGGATCTTGCGCAACAGCGGCGCCGCCGCATCCTTGGGGTTGCCCACGCCCAGTGCCGGGGTGTCCACCACATCCAGGGCGCCGTGGCCCATGGCTTCGAACACACGGCTGACGTTGGCCTGGCGGTCGACGGTGACGATCACGATCGGGCATGGCGTGTCGGCCATGATCTGCCGGGTAGCTTCCACGCCGTCCATCACCGGCATGATCAAATCCATCAGGATCAGGTCCGGGGTCAGCTCGGCACAACGTTGCACCGCTTCCAGGCCATTGCTGGCCACCCACACCACTTCATGGGCGGGCTCGTAACTCAAGGCACGACGCAAGGCTTCCACCGCCAGAGGCATGTCATTGACGATCGCAATCCTCATGCCCGGGCGCCTCCAATCAGTTCAACCACGGCGTCGAGCAAGGCGTCGTCATGGAAACTGGCTTTGGCTAAATAATAGTCGGCCCCGGCGTCGAGGCCACGGCGGCGGTCTTCTTCACGATCCTTGTAAGAAACCACCATCACCGGCAACGATTGCAGGCGACTGTCACGGCGCAAAAGTGTGACCAATTCAATACCGTCCATGCGAGGCATATCAATATCCGTGATAAGCAAGTCGAAGTCCTCGGAGCGCAATGCGTTCCAGCCATCCATGCCATCGACCGCAACGGCAACTTCATAACCACGGTTGAGTAACAATTTGCGTTGCAGCTCACGTACCGTCAGTGAGTCGTCCACCACCAGCACGCGTTTGCGCGGCGCTTCGGTGGCCTGCTGGCTGCGCCGGGCGATGCGCTCCAGGCGGCCGGTGTTGAGCAATTTATCCACCGAGCGCAGCATGTCTTCGACGTCGACGATCAACACCACCGAGCCGTCATCGAGCAAGGCCCCGGCGGAAATGTCCTGGACCTTGCCCAGGCGATCATCCAGCGGCAACACCACCAAGGTGCGCTCGCCAATAAAACGCTCCACGGCAATCCCGTACACGGCATCGCGTTCGCGGATCACCACCACTTTCAAGGTATCTGACGGGGTCTGCCCCGGCGGGCGCTGCAGCAACTGGCTAGCGGCAACCAGGCCGACGTGCCGGCCCTCATGCCAGAAGTGCTGGCGGCCTTCCAACTGCACGATGTCGTCGGGGGCCAGGTCGCACATGCGTTCGATATGCGCCAGGGGGAAGGCATAGGCTTCTTCGCCGACTTCTACCACCAGGCTGCGCACCACCGACAAGGTCAACGGCACCTCCAGATGGAAGCGGCTGCCCTGCCCTGCTGTCTGTTCCAGCACCA
Organism: Pseudomonas sp. AP42; assembly: GCF_001728935.1. Taxonomy (NCBI): domain Bacteria; kingdom Pseudomonadati; phylum Pseudomonadota; class Gammaproteobacteria; order Pseudomonadales; family Pseudomonadaceae; genus Pseudomonas; species Pseudomonas sp. AP42. The sequence continues at coordinate 6,027 of NZ_LYSO01000081.1, read as the reverse complement.
CCGCGCCGCGCAACTGGCGAACCATATGCTGCACCGCGTCCAGGCCCACACCGCGCCCGGACACTTCGGTGACCTTGTCGCGCAGGCTGAACCCCGGCAGGAACAGGAACGTGAGCAGCTCTTCTTCGCTCAGGCGCAAGGCCGTTTCCACCGGCGACAGGTGCCGGTCGACGATAGTGCCGCGCAGGCGCTCGAGGTCGACACCGTTGCCGTCATCGCTCAGCTCCAGCACCAGCAGCCCGGCCTGATGGGACGCGCGCAGGCGAATCAAGCCTTCCGCCGGCTTGCCCGCCAGCACGCGCTGCTCAGGGGTTTCGATGCCGTGGTCGACCGCATTGCGCAATAAATGGGTGAGCGGCGCTTCGAGCTTTTCCAGTACGTCACGGTCGACCTGGGTCTTTTCGCCCTCAATCTCCAGGCGCACCTGCTTGCCCAGGCTACGACCGAGGTCACGCACCATGCGCACCTGCCCGGCCAGCACGTCGGCAAACGGCCGCATGCGGCAGGCCAAGGCGGTGTCGTAGAGCACCTGGGCACGCTGGCCGGCCTGCCAACCGAACTCATCCAGCTCGGCGTTTTTTTCCGCCAGCAGGGCCTGGGCTTCACTCAGCAGGCGACGGGTATCGGCCAGGGCTTCCTGGGCTTCCAGGTTCAGATCCAGGGATTTGAGCTGGCCATCCAGGGCGTCGAGGGCACGCAAGCTGTTGCTCTGAATGCGCTTGAGCCGCTGCAGGCTGGCCAGGTACGGCTTGAGCCGCTGGGTTTCCACCAGGGATTTGCTGGACAAGTCCAACAGGCTGTTCAAGCGCTCGGCTGTGACCCGCAGCACACGCTCGCCGCCTTCGGTCATGCGCTTGTTCTGGCGCGGGGCTTCGCTACTGACCGCTGGCGCGGGCTCCAGCTCAGGCTCCAGCAGCAACGCGTCAACCGGCGGCGCGCTGATGGGCTCGGGTTTTGGCACCGGCGTGGCAATCGGCTGCGAGGGGTCGAGCAAGCGCTCCATCAGCGCTACGTACGCTTCGATATCCGCCGGCCCCACATCGTTGCCCGGGGTGGCGATACGCATCAGCAGGTCGGTGCCTTGCAGCAACGCGTCGATATGTTCAGGTTGCAGGTACAGGCGGCCCTCCTGGGCGCTGACCAGGCAATCTTCCATTACATGGGCCACGCTGACCCCGGCATCCACGCCGACAATCCGCGCCGCCCCTTTAAGTGAATGCGCGGCGCGCATGCAGGCTTCGAGCTGGTCGGCCTGGGTCGGGTTGCGCTCCAGCGCCAGCAGGCCCGCGCTCAACACCTGGGTCTGCGCGTCCGCTTCCAGGCTGAACAGTTCCAACAGCGAGGCATCGCGCATCTGGTCGGGGGTCATGCGAGGCTCCGGGTCACGGCGGACAACAATTGCGCTTCGTCCAGCCAACGCAGGCTGCGGCCTTTCCACTGCAACACGCCTTGGGTGTAGCGGGCGCTGGCCTGGGTGCCGGACACCGACGCGGCCTGCAGGGTGCGCTCATCGATGGCGTGGATGCCGTCTACTTCATCCACCGGCACCACGACCGGGCCGTCCTGGGCAGCGATGATCAGCATGCGCGGCATGATCCGCCCGCCGCTGGCGCCGGTACTGGTGCTGTCCAGGCCCAACAGTTCCACCAGTGACAGGCATGCCACCAGCGCCCCGCGTACATTGGCCACGCCCAGCAGCGCCCGGGAGCGCTGGTGCGGCAGCGAGTGGATCGGCTGCAACGGTGCCACTTCCACCAGGCAGCGGGTGGCGATACCGAGCCATTCTTCGCCGAGGCGGAACATCAACAGCGAACGGGTGACCACCTCGTTATCCGCTTCGGCAGTTGCCTGCGCGTGATGGTCGTCCTGTTGCAGCGCGTAGCGGTCAAGCAGGCGCGTGGCAGCGGCGGAATACACCGAGCAATTGCGGCAGTGGATGTGCTCAGCCAACAACGGGCAGGACTTGTCGCCATGGATACCGATGCGGTTCCAACAGTCGTCAATGGCTTGGGTGTCAGTCAGCGTCAGGTCCAGGCCTGCGGTGTCGAGCACGTCAGGGCTACTCATCGTTTGGACTCACTGTCAGCTCGCTCGCTACGGGCGGCGCGTGCCTGAAGACGACGCGCGCCGGCACTGTCGCCCTGGGACTCGAGCAACGCGGCCAGGTGCATCAGGGCCTGGGGATGCTGCGGTTCCAGATACAGGGCTTTTCGGTAATACCCCTGGGCCTCCAGGGCACTGCCAGCCACATCGCTGAGCAGCCCCAGCCAATAAAACACCTGGGCGGCCGGTGGGTGGCTGCTCAAATACCGCTCGCAGGCCGCACGGGCCTCGGCACTTTTGCCCTCGTTGGCCAGGGTTGAGATCTGGCTGAGCAAATCCCCGGCATCGGTAGGCACCCCTTTGACCGGCGGCACGTGGGGGCTGACCGTGCTGAACGGCCGCGGCTTGAGCGGTATGGGCGCCGCCCTGCGCTGCGGTAGCGGCGCGGGCGTCGGTTTGACCACAGGTGCTGGCGGCGGGGTCGGTTCTACATGCCGACTGAAAGCGAAGGACTGCGGCACGCCGATGGAGCGCATACCGTGGCGCCCCAGCAGGCTGCCCTCGGCTGGGCCGATAAACAGCACGCCGTCCACGTGAGTCAACGCCTTGAGCACATCAAACACTTGTTTCTGGGTCGGCTGGTCGAAGTAGATCAGCAGGTTGCGGCAGAACACAAAGTCGTAGGTTGGCTCGTTCGCCAGCAGTGCCGGGTCCAGCAAGTTGCCGACTTGCAGGCGCACTTGTTCGCGCACTCGGTCGGCGATGTGGTAACTGCCTGCGTCTTCAGTGAAGTGGCGGTCGCGAAACTCAAGGTCGGCGCCGCGAAACGAGTTCTTGCCGTACACGCCCCGCCGCGCGCGCTCCACCGACAGTGGGCTGACATCCATGCCCTGCACTTTGAACTGGTGGGGCGCCAAACCCGCATCGAGCAAGGCCATGGCAATCGAATAGGGCTCTTCGCCGGTCGAACACGGCAGGCTGAGAATGCGCAGGGCGCGCATCTGGTTAATCTCGGCCAGGCGCACCTGGGCCAGTCGGGCCAGGGTGGCAAAGGATTCGGGATAGCGGAAAAACCAGGTCTCGGGGACGATCACCGCTTCGATCAGCGCTTGCTGCTCGTCATGGGAGGTTTGCAGGTGCTGCCAGTAAGCCTGCGCCGACGGCGACTGGGACGACTGGCAGCGCTGGCGCACCGCGCGTTCGATGATCGCCTCGCCCACCGAAGCGACGTCCAGGCCGATGCGTTCTTTCAAGAACGCGAAAAACCGCGGGTCATTGCTCATAGGCTCAACTCGGCACAGAACAACAAGGCGCGCACTGGCGCGGTCAACAGATCCGCGACGCCAATCCACTGCATCAAGCCTTGGGCATCCTCGCGCACCGGCCCCAGGTACGGCGCCTGCTGGTTGTCCAGGCCATAGGGCTGGAACTCGGCGGGGTCGCAACGCAGGGTGTCGGTGGCCTGTTCCAGGATCAGCCCCAGCCAACGCGCCTCACTCCAGGGCTGCGGTTGGTAATTGACCAGCACCAGGCGCGTACTGGTGCGCGCCTGGGCCGAAGTGCCGAAGGTCAGCGCGCTCAAGTCGATGACCGGCACCAGCACCCCACGATGGGCGAAGATACCCGCCACCCATAAGGGCGCTTGGGCGATGGGTTTAAGCGCCAGGCGCGGCAGCACCTCGGCCACTTCGGTGGCCTTGAGGGCAAAACGTTCGTTGCCGATGCGAAACACCAGGAACAACGCCTTTTTCGCTGCCGGGACGGCACCGCGTTTAGCCGCGAGCTCGCTCATCAGACTTTGAAACGCGAGACGCCGCTGCGCAGACCGACCGCAACCTGGCTCAGTTCATCAATGGCAAAGCTGGCCTGGCGCAGGGATTCGACGGTCTGGCTGCTGGCATCGCCCAATTGCACCAGCGCGTGGTTGATCTGCTCGGCGCCGGTGGCCTGGGCCTGCATGCCTTCGTTGACCATCAACACCCGCGGCGCCAGGGCCTGTACCTGATGGATGATCTGCGACAGTTGCTCGCCCACTTGTTGCACCTCAGACATGCCACGGCGCACCTCCTCGGAAAACTTGTCCATGCCCATCACCCCCGCCGACACCGCCGACTGGATCTCGCGCACCATCTGTTCGATGTCGTAGGTCGCCACGGCGGTCTGATCGGCCAGGCGACGCACTTCGGTGGCAACCACGGCAAAGCCGCGCCCGTATTCACCGGCTTTCTCTGCCTCGATGGCCGCGTTGAGGGACAACAGGTTGGTCTGGTCGGCCACCTTGACGATGGTCACTACCACCTGGTTGATGTTGCCGGCCTTCTCATTGAGGATCGCCAGCTTGGCGTTGACCAGGTCGGCGGCGCCCATCACCGAGTGCATGGTTTCTTCCATGCGGGCCAGGCCCTGCTGGCCGGAACCTGCTGCCACCGAGGCCTGGTCGGCGGCGGTGGACACTTCGGTCATGGTGCGGACCAAGTCCTTGGACGTGGCGGCGATTTCGCGGGATGTGGCGCCGATTTCGGTGGTCGTCGCCGCGGTTTCTGTCGCGGTTGCCTGTTGCTGCTTGGAGGTCGCGGCAATCTCGGTGACCGAGGTAGTGACCTGTACCGATGAGCGCTGCGCCTGGGACACCAGTGCAGTCAGCTCGGTCATCATGTCGTTGAAGCCGGTTTCGACTGCGTTGAATTCGTCCTTGCGCTCCAGGTTCAGGCGCTTGCTCAGGTCGCCGGTGCGCATGACTTCAAGGATTTGAACGATGCGCTGCATGGGCGCCATGATCGCGCGCATCAGCAACAGGCCGCACAGCGCGGCGGCGAGAATTGCCAGCAGCAGCGAGACGCCCATGCTGATCTTCGCGGCCGCTACCGCATCATCGATGGCGGCGGTGGCGTTGTCGGCGACCTGTTTGTTCTCGTTGATAATGTCATTGAGCTTCATGCGGCCTGCGGTCCAGGCGGGGGTCAGTTGCTCGTTGAACAACCTCAGCGCTTCGGCTGAATTGTTGCTCTGATGTGCTTCCAGGACCTGAGCGAGAATCCGATTGTAGTTCTGATGCAGTTTTTCGAAGGCATCGAACTCGGTGCGATCCTGATCGATATTGATCGTCGCCGCATAGCTACCCATGTGCTGTTCGAGCCGTGCTTCGAAAGACTTGTAGTCCTGCTTGTCAACCTCGGAAATGCCCTGGTTCTTGTGGATACCGACCAGTTCCTGGGTTTGCAGGTAGCTGTCGACCCAGGCGCTGCGAATCATCGAGCTGAAAAACACCCCCGGCACTGCATCGTCTCGGACTGAGTTTTCGCTGACTTCGATTTTCAGCAGGCGTGAATACGAGACTACGACCATCAGCAGCATGATCGCGATAATTACCGCAAAGCTCGCCAAAATCCTTTGGCGCAGGGTCCAGTTCTTCACAGTAATTCCTCGAGGGCCGTTCAAATGGAGGGGAGTATAGCTGAGCGGCTGCGCGCTTTTATCAAGGCTTTTGATGTGCAGTGCACAGAATGCAGATGTGCTCGCGTTGGCCACAGCTATCTACACAATTTTGGTACGGCGCTGGACCTGTGGCGAGGGAGCTTGCTCCCGTGACGGCCTGATAGCCGACGCCTATTCACCTGCCCCCCCACAATCCCAGACACCCCGCGATCCAACTGTGGGAGCGGGCTTGCTCGCGAAGGAGGCCTCCCAGCCTACGGTTATCTACCTGACGCCCCGCGACCCAACTGTGGGAGCTGGCTTGCCTGCGAAGGCGGCCTAACAGCCTACGGCTATCTACCTGACTCCCCGCGACCCAACTGTGGGAGCTGGCTTGCCTGCGAAGGCGGCCTAACAGCCTACGGCTATCTACCTGACTCCCCGCGACCCAACTGTGGGAGCTGGCTTGCCTGCGAAGGCGGCCTAACAGTCAACACAGCTGGATTGTGTACATATCCATTCCTGCGGTAACGGCTACTTAGGGTTCCGCTCTGACAGCGGCTCACTTTT
>NZ_LYSO01000080.1:0-27876 GCF_001728935.1 Pseudomonas sp. AP42 | reverse complement strand
GGGCGGAACCCTAAGTAGCCGTTACCGCAGCAATGGATATGCACACAATCCAACTGTGTCGACTGCCAGGCCGCCTTCGCGAGCAAGCCCGCTCCCACAGTGGAATCGTTGGGGTGTCAGGTAGATAGGCGTCGGCTGCCAGGCCGCTATCGCAGGCAAGCCAGCTCCCACATTTGGATCGCGGTGCGTCAGCTAGATCAGCGTCGCCTGTCAGTCCGTCACGGGAGCAAGCTCCCTCGCCACAGGTCCAGCGTTGCCCATAGCGGTAAGGACTGCCACACAATAGAAATTACTGATTGAATCCACCTGCACGCCTCTAGTAAGCTCCCCCCATCATTTGGAGAGCCCCATGTTGCCACTCACCCACACTCAGGTTTGCCCTGCTGCCAGCGCCTTGCGCTCGGTGTCGGCTACCCGTGTGAACGGTTCGAGCGCACTGGCCGGCTTTTATTTTGGGTATTGGTTTAGCCACTGGCGCGCCTGATACCTGAAATCGGCGCCCACTACTCAAGGGGTCGCCTACCAGAGAAATCTAAACCCCCGGTCGGCTCCCCGACCGGGGGTTTTGTTTTTTCAGCGCCTAACAACCTGTTTGCTCACGATCACTTAAAGGAATCACGCCATGAACTTCACCACCTATTACCGCTACGACACTTGCACTGCATGGCGATTTAGCCAGCTCCGTTCGGGACAGCCTGCCGCCTCCGACCGGTCACCCCGTGGTGGCAAGCCAACACACGTAGCCGATACGGCCAATTGTCGAACACCCCAGTAGGCCAAGCGTGCGGGAATCGCCCGCCGCTTGCCCAGGAAGCCTTGAATATGAACTCCTCCGTCGCCGCTTTGCCCGTCTCTACCCTCAACAGTGCCAATGAAGCCCTGACCCAGCGTTTGCCCAGCTCCCTTGAGCTCAAGCATCAACTCCCGCTCAGCCCGTTCCTCAACGAACAAGTCCACGCCCATCGCCAAGCCGTGCGCGCCATCCTCAATGGTGAAGATTCACGCTTGCTGGTGATTGTCGGCCCGTGCTCGATCCACGACCCGGAATCGGCCATGGAATACGCGCGCAATCTGAAGAAGCTCGCGCTTGAAGTCAGCGACCAGATGCTGCTGGTGATCCGTGCCTACGTCGAGAAACCGCGCACCACGGTGGGTTGGAAAGGCCTGGCCTACGATCCGCACCTGGACGGCAGCGATGACATGGCCACCGGCCTGACCCTGTCCCGCGAGCTGATGCGTGAAATGCTGCGCCTGGGCCTGCCGGTCGCCACTGAGTTGCTGCAACCCATGGCCGCCGGCTACTTCGATGACGTGCTCACGTGGGTCGCCATTGGCGCACGCACCACCGAATCGCAGATTCACCGCGAAATGGCCAGCGGCCTGGGCATGCCCGTGGGCTTCAAGAACGGCACCGACGGCGGCGTCGCCATTGCCTGCGATGCGATGCGCTCAGCGTCTCACCCGCATCGCCATTTCGGCGTCGACAGCCAGGGCCACCCGGCGATCATCCAGACGCCCGGCAACCCCGACACCCACTTGGTGCTGCGCGGCGGCCACCGTGGGCCGAACTACGATGCGCAAAGCGTGGCCGATGTAAAGCATGACCTGGCCAAGTCCAAAGTGGCGGCGCGGATCATGGTCGACTGCAGCCATGCCAACAGCGGCAAGAACCCGCTGCGCCAACCGGCGGTATTCAATGACGTGCTGGAGCAGCGCTTGCAAGGTGATACCTCGCTGGTCGGCATGATGCTTGAAAGTCACCTGTTCGAAGGCTGCCAGCCGCTGAGCGCGTCGATGAAATACGGCGTTTCGGTGACCGATGGTTGCCTGGGTTGGGACGGGACCGAGCAGTTGTTGCGCAGTGCCGCTGAGCGGTTGCGGGAACACGGCAAAGCCGACTGATCGGTGGGAATCAAAAAACCTGGGAGAGGGCGGGACAGTTGACGAGCGCATGTACGAGTGTTCAGATGCCCGCCTGTTTCAGGTGCCCCCTGCCGCCGTGCTTGGGGTGAAACGGGAAACCGGTACGCTCATATTGAGCAAGTCCGGTGCTGCCCCCGCAACGGTAGATGCGTGATCCCTTCGACACACCACTGTGGCCCTCGCGCCATGGGAAGGTGAAGGTATCCATACGCATGAGCCCGGAGACCGGCCTGGAATTTCTGTTTGGCAAACTCCTGCGGTGGGCGGGCATGGGCCGGTATTGGCGTGTGCTCGATGCCTTCTCTTGCGTGCTTCTGCGAAGATACTTTCGAGAAGACTATGATCCGACATTCATTCACTCCCTTGGTCAGTTGCCTGTTCAGCCCGTTGCTGCTGGCTGACAACACTCCCTTGGTGCTCAACCCGCAAATCGTCTCGGCGCCCTCAGTAGAGTCCGGCACGGTTGCGGCCATGGCCCAGTACGGCAGCAACGTCAACGTGGTCAGCCGCGAACAGATCGAGCGGGCCGGCCCTTCAGCCGACGTGTCTCGGGTGATGCAAATGTTCATTCCCGGGCTATACGTGGCGCCGAAGAACGGCCCGTTCGACTATGGCACCTATTCCCTGCTCGGCGGGCGCAACGATGACACCCTGATCCTGCTCGATGGCGTGCGCTTGAACAACCGCCTGTACGGTGGCCTGTACCTCGACACCCTGCCGGCCAATGCCATTGAACGCATCGAAGTGCTCAAGGGCGGCCAGAGCCTGCTGTTCGGCACCCAGGCGGTATCGGGCGTGATCAACATCGTGACTCGCAGCCCGCAGACCTGGGCGGCTGCCGGCGAAGTGAATATGGGCCTCGACACCTTCGGCGGCACCACGGGTGACGCACGGGTCGAGAAGATTTTCAGCAACGGCTGGGGCGATCTGGGCGTGTTGGCCTACGTCAGCCGCAATGCGTCCGAGGGCTACCAGCCGTTTCGCAATCGCGATATGAAAAATGTCACGGACAAGAAACGCTCTTACGAAGTCACTACCTTCGGTACCAAGGCCGTTCAATCTTTTGGCGATGATTCGCGCCTGGAACTGTTCTACCAATACGCCGACGCCAACCTGGATTTCGCCCGTCCGGTAGCCTCCCACAAAACCACCAACGACCGTGTACAGCAAATCGCCACGGCCACGTTCGAGCAGAGCCTCAACGAACGCCTGAGTTACTTCGTCAAGGGTCACATCAACGATTGGGACACTCGCTACACCCGCGTCAACAACCTCGACGGCGGCGGTACCCAGGTGATCAACCATGACGACTACTGGGGCTTCACCGATTGGGGCGTGCAAGCCGAAGGCAAAGCTGAGTTGCCAGGCGGCCATGTAGTGATCGTCGGCAGCGACAACCAATGGTTCAAGGGCCAGGACGATGTGCTGGTGATCGACGACAACAAAGCCCAGGCCCACGCGCTGTATAGCCAACTGCGCCCGCAGATCGACGCCCTGCCCGACTGGCACCCCAGCATCGGCGTACGTCACGAAGCCATGAGCGGCGGTGACAGTGCCACCGTCGGCATGCTCACCTCCCTCTACAACCTCAACGATCACTGGGCCTTGCGCGGCCAATACGGCACCGCCTACAAGCTGCCCAATGCCGAACAGCTGTTCGTCAACGAAGCGGACGAACAGGGCAACCGCCATCTCAAGCCGGAGAAAAGCCGCAACTCCGAGCTGGGCCTTGATTACACAGGGCAGCTTGCGGAACGCGACTTCAGCGCCAGCGTCACCTTGTTCAGACGCAAGATCACCGATCTGATCACTCTGGACGATGTGCAGTGGGTCAATGGTCAGGGCCAGATCCAAATGCGCGGTTTCGAGGCCGACGCCAGGTTGACACTCAATGACCAATGGAGCGTGCAGGCCGACATGACCCGCAACCTGACCGAATCCCGCGCCGGCGTTACACTCAACGATATACCAAGCTTTTTCGCCCGCTCACGTATCGGTTTTGAATCGCAAAACCGCTTGTGGGGGGCAGGCGCGGCCCTGCGTTATATCCACGACGTCATCAGCGCCAAGCAGGTTGAGTACGGTCATTATTCTGTGGTGGACGCCGACGCCTATCGCTATCTGGACAGTGCCCATCGGCATCGTTTGAGCCTGCTGGTGGAAAACCTCTTCGACCGCGACTACGTCACCAGTCGCGCCAACAACGTCGACAACCTCGGCCGCCCCTTCACCGCAGAGGTGCGTTACAGGTATCGCTTCTGATGGCTGACATCACGCCAATCGACGGGGTCGACACCCACCCCGACTGGCAGCGAATTCCTGACCACAGCCACCATGTGTTCCTGTGCACCGGCCCGCGCTGCACCCAGCGTGGAGCCTTGCAACTGTGGAAAACCCTACGCCGCCGGTTGCTGGAGCTGCAACGCATCGAAGTGCCCGACGGCGTGCTGCTGACCCGCACCCATTGCCAGTTCCCCTGCAACCTCGGGCCGGTGCTCACGGTTTACCCGCAGCGCTGCTGGTACGGCGTGCACAGCAAGGCGGATGTGATACGCCTGGTGGATATGCACCTGGCAGGCGGTGACGTGGTTGACGATCTACTGCTCAAGGAGCGCGCATGAAAATGTGGTGCGTATGCTTGATTGCCCCGCTCTGCGCAACACCGGTGCTGGCAGACAATTACACCAATTGCGCCCAGGCCTGGGCACTGCCACACGCGCCACCCTCGCGCATCGTCGCCCTCAATCAACACGCGGCCGACCTCTTGCTGGCGCTGGATGCCAGGCCTTCAATGGTGGGCGTGGCCTATCTGGACGACAGCGACCACGCGCATCGACAGGGCCGGTATTTCGAAGTGCCGGTGATTGCCGCCCAATATCCCTCCAGCGAGGTGCTGTATGCACAGCGCCCCGACTTGGTGGTGGGCGGTTTCGCCAGCGCGTTCGGCAAGGGTGTGAGCTCACGCACTGGCCTGGCCGATAACGGCGTGGCGTCCTACCTGCTGGAGTCCGCGTGCGCCGGGCACAACCTGGATTACTTCGAGCACATCCGCCAGGACCTGCTCACCCTTGGCGCCCTGCTGCACAAATCGCAACGCGCCCAGGCCCTGAGCGACGCACTGGACGCCGACTTGCAACACGCCCAGGCATTGGCTGACAACGCCCAACCGGTATCGGTATTTTACTTGGACAGTGAGGTCAACGGCCTCGCCAGTGAAGGTCAACGAGGGTTTGTCACCGCCCTGCTGGCGGCATCGGGGGGCCGTAACGTGCTGGCTGATGCACCTCTTTCGCGGGTGACCGTGAACAGCGAAACTTTGCTGACAAAAGACCCTGACATCATTCTATTGGCCGACGCCCTCTGGTCCCCCGCCAGCCGCAAGCGCCAATTGTTGACCACCGACCCGGTGCTATCGACGCTGCGAGCGGTGCGTGAGAACCGGATGATCGATATTCCGTTTACCCATTTAGTACCCGGCGCCGACAGCGGCAAGGTGGCGCTCGAACTGGCGCGCAAATTTCGCGGCATACAGTAACCCCTTAAAGCGCCCTCTTGTAGGAGCGAGCTTGCTCGCGAAAAACGTCAACGTTAATGGGCGCATCCTGAATAAACGCGACGCCCGCGAGTTTTTCGCGAGCAAGCTCGCTCCTACAAGCAATGGCTGTGGACTAGGCCCGGGCCACTGGCATGCGAGACAACTCCCGCAACCACGGTAACACCCGCAGGCCGTGGGCAGTCTCGCAGGGGTCGACGATGTCCATGAAGTGTTCGAGGTTGACGTGGTCCGGCACGCCCGGCAGGCGCACCCGCACGGCCGGCGTTACACCGCACGGGGCGCCCAGGTCCAGATGTTCGTAGACCAGCACATGACGCACCTGAGGCTGAGGTTCATAGCCTTGGGCCATGAGCCCGGCATGGATTATCAGCACATCGAAGGGTTCGGCAGGAATGGCGGTAAGAATCCGCACCTCTTCGAACGTTTGCACCGGCACGATCCGGTAATAGCCCAACCGGTTGAGCATTTTCTCGATGTACAGGCGTTGCAGATGCTGTTCATCGGCAATCAGGATGGTCAGTGCTTTGTTCGGCATGGCAAACCCCTGGCAGGCAGTGCTCGGCAGTGAGCGCTGCCCATTTTCCAGACATATGCCGACGACAAAATCAGGCATGTTCCCGGTTCGCGTAAGAGTTTTCCCAAATTTCCCGAATGGCGATCAACCGCAGTCAAGGCTGATTGCAATAAGCGCTCAAGCCATGACGCAAAACATCGATCGCTTCAGCCACGCCCTCAACCGCTGGTCCCAATGCCTGACGGTCGCGCTGTTCACACACTGCCTCCAATGCTTCACACCCACTGATCAATAGGTTTGCCTTGACCATCCGCGCGCCGCCCTTGGCACGGTGAGCCAGGTCGTGCAGCTTGGCAAAATCTGCCTGGCTGGACAGGCGCGGCAGTAAGGCACGGTCTGCCTCCAGGCTTTCGAGTAACGGCGCCAGCAATTCGACAAGCGCAGCGTGATCATCGCCGGTCAGCGCGACCAATGTGCTCAAGTCGAATGTCGCCACGGGCTGCGGGCCCGCGTCGGCCACACGCGAGGCCAGCGCCGACCGCAAGTCGTCAAGCCCGGTTGGCTTGAACAGGCAGCCATCCATGCCCGCCTGCCGGCAGCGCTCGGCTTCCTCCGGTTGTGCGTTGGCGGTGAACCCCAGCAACAGGCAGGGTTCCAGACCCTGTTCACGCTCTTGCGCGCGAATCTCCTGTGCCAGCTGATAGCCGTTCTTGAACGGCATGTTGCAATCGGTAATGACGCCGTCGAACTGCCCCGCTCGCCACTGTTCAAGCCCTTGAACACCGTCTTCGGCCGTGACGATATCGTGGCCCAGAAAGCTCAACTGTCGAGCCAGCAGCAAGCGGTTGGCCGGGTAGTCGTCCACCACCAGAATCTTCAGCGCACGGCCCTCAGGCACCGCCTCTTGTGCAGGCTCAACCGGGGCCGGCAGCGTGGCGGTCATGGCCAGGGTCAGCGTCACGTCCACCCGAGTCCCGTGCCCCAACACGCTACTCAAGTGCAATTGGCCGCCCATCATTTCACACAAGCTGCGACTGATCACCAACCCCAGCCCAGACCCGCTACGTGCCGACTGCTGGTTATTGCTGCCCTGGATAAACACACTGAACAACCGCTGCTGATCGGCGATGCTGATTCCGATGCCGGTGTCTTGCACCCATAACTGGACGGCCAAGCGATCATCCTCGACCTTAGCCCGCGCAACCAGGCTGACCTGCCCATGAGAAGTGAACTTGATCGCATTGCTCAAAAGGTTCGATACCACCTGCTTGAATCGCAGCGGGTCGACCAGCACCGCCCGGTCAATCAACGGGTCCAGCTCAACCTGTAGCGCCAGCCCCTTGGCGCGGGCCAGCCCCTCGAACACGCGCGCGACCGACGCCAACAGCTCATGCAGGTTGGCGGGTTCCAGGGTCAACGACAAGTGCCCCGACTCGATGCGCGCGATATCGAGAATATCGCCGATCAACTCCAGCATGCCCCGTGAAGCCACCGAGGCCACCTCCAGAGCATCGCGGTCGACCCGCCCCTGCTCGGCATTTTTCAACGCCAGCTCGATCATGCCGATCACGGCGTTCATGGGCGTGCGGATCTCGTGGCTCATGGTCGCCAGGAAGGTAGTCTTGGCGCGATTGGCGGCGTCGGCATCGTCCTTGGCTTCCTGTAGCTGGCCGAGCAACCGGTGCCGCTCGCTCACGTCGACCCAACCGGCAATCATGCCCACCACCTTGTCGTCGCCGTCGCGGTACGGCAGCATCCACTGGTAGATGGTCAGCACATCGCCATTGGGCACCTTGAGTATTCGATCATGAATCTGCGGCTCGCCCCCCGCCATCAAGCGCAGGTAATCCTCATGAAACGACTGGGCCTGTGGCGGGTTTTCGACGTCGGTTTCCACCACCGTCCTGCCGATCACGTCTTCAAGCTTGTAGCCAAACACGTCGAGGTAGGCGTTATTGCACGCCATCAACCGCCCTTGGCGGTCACGCACGTAAATCGGGTGCGGCGTGCCGTCGATCAATACGCTCATGAACCGCATCTGATCGCTCAGCGCCCGCTCGGCCTGCAGGCGCTTACGAATCAGGCTGCGCAGGTAAATGGCCCAGCCCAGCGTGACGGCCAACAATAACGCCGCCAACCCGAAGCCCTGAAGAATCACGTTGCGATAACGCAACCAGTAACTGTCCTCGATGATGACCTCGCTGCGCCACTGGCCAATCAATTCGTCCATTTCCTGCGGGGTGATACTCAGCAGCGCCTTGTCGAGGATCGAATACAACTCCAATTGACTGCGGTTGACCCCAAAGGTCACGCGTGCAGGCTCAGTGCCGACCGTACTGGTGACACGCAAGCGGTCGCGGTAATACCGGCTGATCAAATAACGCGCGCTGATCAACGAGTTGACCGCGCCGTCGGCGTCACCGTTGGCCACCAGCGCCATGGCTTGCTGAGGGTTCTCCACATCGACAAACATCACGCCTGGAAAATTCTGCGCTATCTCATCGTGCAGGCCATTGCCGACCACCATGGCCAAGCGTTTGCCTACCATCTCTTCCAACGTGAGCGGGCTGTGTGGACTGTCACGGGTTACCAGCACAAAGGGATTGGTCAAATAGGGCCGGGTAAAGCGTACTTTTTCGGCCCGCTCCACACTGGGGGTGATAACCGCCAGCATGTCAGCCGTCCCCGCACTGACGATGTTGACCTGGCGCGGCAACGAACTGCCTGGCACCACATCGAACTTCAAGCCGGTGCGCAAGCTGATGCGCGATAACACCTCGGCACTCAAGCCTTCGAATTGACCCCGACCACCAATAAAAGATAACGGTAGGAAGTCATTGAGCACCGCAACCCTGACCCGTGGATTTTTCTGCACCCAGCGTTGTTCACTGGCGCTCAAGTGCAGCCGGTCAACGCCGATTATGCCCAGGTTACCTCCGCTCCAGCGGCGCAGGATTTCCATCTGCTCGCTGGCGGGAATCGCCTCCAGCGCGGCATTGAGGATGGGCAGTAAGCGCGCATTTTCGCGGGTGACGGCAAACGCAAACGGATTGACTTCCAGGCCGGAAAAATCCGCCATGCGTACATTATTGAGGTGGTTGCGATTGATCAGGTAATTGCTGCTGATGGCATCCCCCAGGTAGACGTCGGCACGACCAAACGCCACGGCGCCAATGGCTTCGAACGTCGAGGCAAACAATTCCAGTTGAGCCTGGGGGTAAAACGCCCGTACGGCGTCGGGCTGCATGTAGTGATAGAGCATTGCCACGCGCTTGCCGGCCAGGTCGTCATTCAATACCTGGCTGTCACCGCTGCGGGTCACCAGGGTCGGTTGGTCGTTGGCATAAGAGCGAGACAGCAGCAGTTGCGGGTCGGCCGCTTCATAGCCATTGGCGGAGCCGAGGAAATCCACCGCCCCCTGCTTCAGCGCCTCGACCACCTCATCGCGGGTGTCATAACGCCGAACCTCGATGGAGATATGCAGGGCCTGGCCGACCAATGCGGCAAAATCGGCCGTGATACCTTCGAGTTCGTCGTTGTTATTGGTCAAGTCAAAAGGTGCGTAATCGGGCGCCGAAACGCCCATCAGCAATGTGCGCCGCTCACGCAGCCAACGCCAACCGGCCTCGTCCAGCGCCACTTGCGGGGTCTCAATATGAGAGTGCCCCAACAGCCGCAAAGCGTGAGGCTCTTCAAGGGCCACCGCGATCAGAGGTAACAAGCTCATCCAAAGGATCGTGACGAACCTGATAAACGCGGCGGTGATCATTTCAGTTCAGATCAGATGGTTGCGCTGAGCAAACGTGGATAAGTGCACTACCGAGGACATTCGCAACTTCTCCTTGAGTCGAGTCTTATAGGTACTGATGGTCTTGTGGCTCAGCAGCATTTGCTCGGCGATTTCCTTGTTGCCCAACCCTAGGGCGAGCATCTGCAGTACGGTAAGTTCGCGGTCAGACAAACATTCGATCATCTGCCGTTCTGTTTCTTGCAAATCGTCGCGCCGCACCGAACTGGTCGGCAAACTGGGGAAGCAGCTGTAGCCCGACATGATCGCCTTGATAGCCTTTTGCAGCTCATCCAGTTCGCCGGTCTTGGCGACGAACCCCATGGCGCCGGCGCGCATGCAGCGGGTGGAAAAAAACACCGCCAGGTAGGACGTCAGCACCAGAATCTTGCACGGCAAGCCCAACGCCTTGATCCGGCTGATGACCTCCAACCCGCCCAATTTGGGCATCGCCAGGTCGAGGATAATCAGCTCGGGACGTTGCTCCCGCGCCAACTGCATCGCATCTGCGCCATCCCCAGCCTGAAAAATCTCAACAAAACCCTCCAACTGCAGGAGGTGTTTGACCGTCGCCCGGATAAACGGATGGTCATCCACAATTAATGCTTTGTTCATACAACTTCCCTATGTGGACAAAATACCCTTACACATCACACCGGGCCTGGGTACCTGTGAGAAATGACAGTTCCGACGAACGGCGCTGCCTTATCGGTACGGTAACCAGGCCGTGTCTGGCCCCTTCAATTAACTCAGCATAACCACGGACGCCGGACCTCAACGACCCAACAGCCGCAAGTGCCCAACCTTAGCAACGCAATGATGTTTTAACTGAAGGGATAATCCGGACTAGATGTAGGATTTTTCCACAAGCAAGCTTAGCCAATCCTGGCTCGCCCATAGGGGTCAGTCGGTGGTACTTGGGCTCCAGAAAGCCTGTACCACCAGAGTTGATGTAGAGAGGCGCGCTACCAGAGCATCCAGTTCGTCGCCATCCACCGACGTGGCGGCCAGGATGGCCTCGATCTCCACTTCGTCGCTGCCGAACGGCTGCACATCGACATCGCTGGCCGGGTAGTTGCAACGTGCCAGCTCGGCCTCGAGCAACGCCATCACCGCCTGCTGCTGACTGCGGCGCGCAATCACGTAAAGAATGTTGGTGACCTCTGCCGACACCACGTCCAAGGGTTGGCGATTGATGTTATTGACGATCGGCCGCAGCAAGGTGTTGGCCGCCAGCACAAACAGCGTACCCAGCAAGGCCTCGAGGATCAGGTCGGCGCCAGCGCAGGCGCCCACCGCCGCCGAAGCCCAGAGGGTGGCGGCCGTGTTGAGCCCGCGCACATTGCCTTCTTCGCGCATGATCACACCCGCCCCCAGGAAGCCGATGCCCGAGACCACGTAAGCGACCACACGCACCGCACCTTCCGCACCACCGAGCCGGTTGGCCATGTCGACAAAGATCGCCGCGCCTACCGCCACCAGCACATTGGTGCGCAGCCCCGCGGTGCGCTGGCGATATTGGCGCTCGAAACCGATCAAGCCACCGAGGATAAATGCCGCGCTGAGGCTGACGACGGTGTCGACCAGGGAGTTGAGGTTGATGTTGTTGATTGCCTGCATAAAAAATCTCCATGAATGCAGCGACAAATTGGAAAACACCGTGGGTTCCTGTGGGAGCTGGCTTGCCTGCGATAGCGGTACACCGGCCAATGAATCTGGCGACTGATACACCGCCATCGCGGGCAAGCCCGGCTCCCACAGGGTTTGCGGTGTTGCATGGCACTCACTACTGCCAGCCAAACCTGCGGATGTAGTAGCCTTTCACCGCTTGGGTCAGCGCCATGTACGCCAGCAAAATCACCGGCAGGAACACAAAGTACAGCGACGGCAGCGCCTGCAATTTGAAGTAATGCGCCAATGGCCCCATCGGCAGGAAAATCCCCACGGCCATGATCACGCCGGTCATCAGCATCAACGGCAGCGCCGCACGGCTTTGCAGAAACGGGATTTTCGGGGTGCGGATCATGTGCACGATCAGGGTCTGGGTCAGCAGCCCCACCACAAACCAGCCGGACTGGAACAGCGTCTGGTGGTCTGGCGTGTTGGCATCAAACACATACCACATGAGTGCGAACGTGGTGATGTCGAAGATCGAACTGATTGGCCCGAAAAACAGCATGAAGCGCCCCACCTCGCCTGGCTGCCAGCGTTGCGGCGTGGCAAGCATCTCGTCGTCGACGTTGTCGAACGGGATCGCGATCTGCGAGATGTCATACAGCAGGTTTTGCACCAGCAGGTGCATCGGCAGCATCGGTAAAAACGGGATAAAGGCACTGGCCACCAACACCGAGAACACGTTGCCGAAGTTGGAACTGGCGGTCATCTTGATGTACTTGAGCATGTTGGCGAAGGTGCGCCGGCCTTCCAGCACACCCTCCTCCAGAATCATCAGGCTCTTCTCCAGCAGGATGATGTCGGCCGCTTCCTTGGCGATGTCCACCGCGCTGTCCACCGAAATACCGATATCCGCCGTGCGCAACGCCGGAGCATCGTTGATACCATCGCCCATAAAGCCCACCACATGCCCGTTGGCCTTGAGCAGACGCACGATGCGTTCCTTGTGGCTGGGGGTGAGCTTGGCGAACACATTGGTAGTTTCCACGGCCAGGGCCAGTTCGGCGTCGCTCATCGCCTCGATGTCGTTACCCATCAGCAAGCCTTGTTGTTCCAGGCCCACTTCGCGGCAGATCTTCGCCGTGACCAGTTCGTTGTCGCCGGTCAGTACTTTCACCGCCACGCCGTGAGCCTTCAGGGCCTTGAGAGCCGGTGCGGTGCTTTCCTTGGGCGGGTCGAGAAACGCCACGTAGCCAATCAGCGTCAGGTTGTTCTCATCGGCCAGGGTGTAGGTGTCACGCCCCGCCGGCATCGGCTGCGCCGCGACCGCCACCACCCGCAGCCCTTCTTCGTTAAAGGCTGCCGTCACCTGGCGAATGCGCGCCAGCAGCTCGTCGGTCAGCACTTCATCGACGTCGCCATGGCGCACGCGGTTGCACACCGACAAAATCTCCTCCACCGCTCCTTTGCAGATCAACAGGTGCGGTTGGTGCTGCTCGGCCACCACCACCGACATGCGGCGGCGGTTGAAGTCGAAGGGGATCTCGTCGACCTTGTGAAACGCGGTACCCACTTTCAGCTCGCGATGGATGTCCACGTGCTCAAGCACCGCCACATCCAACAGGTTCTTCAAGCCGGTCTGGTAGTAGCTGTTGAGGTAGGCCATTTCCAGCACGTCGTCCGACTCCTGGCCCCACACATCCACATGCCGGGCCAGGAAAATCTTGTCCTGGGTGAGCGTGCCGGTCTTGTCGGTGCACAGCACGTCCATGGCGCCGAAGTTCTGGATCGCGTCCAGGCGCTTGACGATCACCTTCTTGCGCGACAGAAACACCGCGCCCTTGGCCAGGGTCGAGGTGACGATCATGGGCAGCATTTCCGGGGTCAGGCCCACGGCAATCGACAGCGCGAACAGCAACGCCTCGGTCCAGTCGCCCTTGGTAAAGCCGTTGATGAACAGCACCAGCGGCGCCATCACGAACATAAAGCGAATCAGCAACCAACTGACCTTGTTGACCCCCTGCTGGAACGAGGTGGTCGCACGGTCCGTCGCCGTGACGCGTTGCGCCAAGGCACCAAAATACGTGCTGTTGCCGGTGGCCAGGATGACCGCCGTGGCGGCGCCGGACACCACGTTGGTGCCCATGAACAGAATATTCTCCAGCTCCAGCGGGTTGCGCGTGTGGGCGTCCTGCTGGTGGGCGAACTTCTCCACCGGCATGGATTCACCGGTCATCGCCGCCTGGCTGACGAACAAGTCCTTGGCGCTGAGCACGCGGCAGTCCGCAGGGATCATGTCGCCGGCCGACAACACAATCAGATCGCCTGGCAC
This sequence comes from Pseudomonas sp. AP42, assembly GCF_001728935.1. Classification (NCBI taxonomy): domain Bacteria; kingdom Pseudomonadati; phylum Pseudomonadota; class Gammaproteobacteria; order Pseudomonadales; family Pseudomonadaceae; genus Pseudomonas; species Pseudomonas sp. AP42. The sequence continues at coordinate 14,150 of NZ_LYSO01000080.1, read as the reverse complement.
CAATTGCTTGATCGGCAATTCAATGCGCTTGGCGGCATCGCGGCGCAGCACCGTCGCGGTATTGCTCACCATGGCTTTCAAGGCGTCGGCGGCCTTGTTCGACTTGGCCTCCTGCCAGAAGCGCAACAGGGTCGAGAGCATCACCATGGAGAAAATCACCGTGGCGGCCTTCATGTCTTCAGTCAGCCAGGAGATCACCGCCAACAGGGTCAGCAGCAGGTTGAAGGGGTTCTTGTAGCAATGCCACAGGTGCACCCACCACGGCAGCGGCTGCTCGTGCTCGACTTCATTGAGGCCGTATTGCACGCGCAGGGCATCGGCCTCCTGAGTGTTCAGGCCCTCGGTGTGGCTGCCCAGTACACCCAGCAATTGCACGGTGCTGCGGTTGGCAGCAGCCACCAGCGTCTGCGCCAGGCTAGGCGGTACTTCGCGGCTGACGCTGGCGTCGGTCACGGTCTCCAGCATCGCCAGGCGGCGAAAATGCCGGGCGATATGCCGGGTCCGCAGGAAACCGGCGAAGAACTCTTTGAGCAAAGTGAGGTTCATGGTGTAACTCCTGCGCGAGGAAAAACCGTCGTGCAGGTACTGCCCGTCCACACCGCGCCCGTCACACAGGCACAGCCGAACCTGGCCCGCCCGCCGTAACAGGCAGGCGCGTCCGTAGCATCCAGGCGTTACCCAGGTGCTGGTCAGCGTCGATGAGAGGGAATCAGGCAGGTGCCAGGACTGGCCACCGCCGGGATGCCGCTTCTCGCTTTATGAGGCGAGACAACGGCATCGGGAAAATGCGCGTTACCTTGCCAAGTAGAGGCCGGTTACCGAAACCGGCCGACGACTGTCACTCGAACAAGTACCCACTGAGGGTCTCCGCTATTGATGAAAACGCGCGAAGCTTACGCCCCGATGTTGGCAGAGTAAACCGTAGGAAAGTGTCAGCCTGGTGAATAAGAAGATTCTTCAGGATGGGTTCAGGTAACAACGGTAGGAGCGAGCTTGCTCGCGAAAACGTCAACGATAACGCGTGCTTGCTGTGTGAACGCGGCGCCTGCGAGTTTTTCGCGAGCAAGCTCGCTCCTACAGAGGCGGAGTGCTGCTTTCACTCATGAGCCTGCCTGCTATCGGTCGGCGCTTGAACACGATCCTCGAGACTGTAATCGCGCACTACCTGGGCAATGCGCAGGTGGTAGTCAGCGAAAACCTGCCGACGGCCTGTTGACTGAGCGGCTCGATGTAGCTCAAGGCTGCGCCACTGCTGGATGGCTTCCTCGTCACGCCAGAATGATAAGGAGAGTAACTTTCCAGGTTCACTCAGGCTCTGGAAACGCTCAACTGAAATGAAGCCATCGATTTGAGCGAGCAAGGGCTTGAGTTCGGCAGCGAGGTCGAGATAACGCTGGTAGTGCTCCTCATGTGGCCAGGCTTCAAAAATAACAGCGATCATTGTTGAGTCTCCTCATCACGGTAGAACCGCGGAATGCGGCCATTAAGGGAAGGCAAATAATCCCAGCGATAAGCACGGGCGGATAAGCCTGGCCGTCGCTGCAAGAATGCCGAAATCACCTCTGAGGCAATAGCCAATGCCAAGGGCTGGCCTGGGCATTGATGCCTGCCTGCGCCGAAGCTGAAGGTTCGTCGTTGAGTTCGTTTGGGCAGGAAACTGTCCGGGTCTGGGTTGGCGCCGGGATCTCGGTTGGCAGCAGCAAGCAAGAGTAAAACGGTATCGCCCGCCTCCAGAACGCTGCCGCCAATCGTGCAGCGCCGTGCAACGAAGCGCCGCGTGTTTTGTACCGGTGAGTCGTGGCGCGCCACCTCTGCCACCCACTCAGCGACGCGCATGGGTGTGGCGGGCATGCCTTCAAACAGGCCGGGGTTTCGTTGGAGCGCTATGAGGGCGTTGCCGATCAGGCCTGCAGTGGCTTCGCAGGTCTGTGACAACAGGCCAATCAGATTCGCTATCAACGCATCATCGTCTTTCCAGGCTGAGGCTTGGTATTCGCCATAAAGACGGTCCAACAAGCCGCTACACTTATCGTCGTTATTCAGCAGCGCTTGGAACATCTGCCTCAACCCAGCCGCCCCGCAATGGGCTTCACTGAGTTGAGCTTCGTCGCTCAGTGGCGATAGACAGGCGACAAAATCCCGTGTCAGTTGCGCGACTTCCTCCCACTGGCTGGGTGCGAAACCTATCAAAGTCGCAATGACCGAAACCGGTAACCTGAACATCCACTCGTTCGGGTTACCGACCGGGTCATCCAGTGTCTCGACAACCCGCGCCACAATGCCTGCGATATTTTCGGTTCCCAACGAGCCCAAAGCAGGTTCGATAACCCTCCGGGGACACCGGTGTTGCACGCCCTCGTTCATACGCATCAAACGACCAAAGATATCGCCTGCCGCGCCTTGTGCAATGGCTGCTGGAATCGGCTCGTGCGGTGGACGTACAAGGCAGTCGGGATGCTCCAGAATGGCCTCGACAACACTGGCGCCACTGGCAATCCATAAACCAAGATCTGCATCAAAGACCAGTTCACTGTGTCGTCTGAGGCGTGCGTAATAATCGTAGGGGTCGGCATGGGTGGCGGCTTCAAACGGCGTCATTTTGGCAATCCTTTTCGCAAAGAACGGCTACTATCGAACAACCGTCACATCGACAATTCGCTCAGGAACGAAATATGGATTCCCGAAGCAATGACACCGCCATTTCGCGTGTCGCCGGCGCCATTGCCGAACCCGCAAGGACGAAAATGCTATGTTCGCTGATGGACGGCCACGCCCGCACCAGTACGGAACTGGCCGTCATCGCCGACGTCAGTGCTTCTACGGCGAGCGCACACTTGGCAAGGCTTAAAGAGGACGGCTTGGTAAAACTGCACACCCAGGGCAGGCACCGCTACTTCAGCCTGGCAGATGCTCACGTGGCCAAAGCCATCGAAGCCCTCATGGTGATCAGCCGAAATGAACAGGCCGGTTTTGTTTCAACGACCCCCAGTCGGTTGCAGCTAGCGCGAACCTGCTATGACCACATGGCGGGGTCCTTGGCGGTACAACTTCACGACTGTTTCATCGACTTCGGCTGGTTGACCTTGCCGATCGTAGGTGACGGTACGTATCAGCTCAGCGTGGAGGGCGAAAAAGCGATGACAGGGCTCGGTGTCGACGTAGCAACCGCAAGGGCACAGCGGCGTCTGTTCGCTTGCTCATGCCTGGACTGGAGCATGCGTCGCCCTCACCTCGCCGGCGCACTGGGGGCCGCTGTTCTACAGGCCGTCATAAGCCGCAAATGGGTTAGCCAGGACCTTGATAGTCGGGCGCTGACAGTGACGCCCAAGGGGCGAAAGGAGCTGTCGGGCAGGTTTGGGATCAGGATTGATGCCCCAGAACTGAAGCGCTCAGGCGGCGCCTGCGCATGAGGCCAGAACCCATTCATACTACGGTGCGCCGGGTCGATCCCGCACAACCAACGCCAGGTAGCCGTCGATAGTTCCCTGATCGACGGGCTTGACCTGTATCGACACCCTATTCACCTGCCGGCCCATCGTGATGCCTTCGCGGGTGCGCACCTGTACATAGCCAAGTCTGGGCCAAAAACGCTCGGCCCTGGTATTGCCCACCACTACCGTCAGCCGCAGCCACTGGGCGCCCTTCGCCACCGCCCAGGCCTCAAGGTCGGTGTGCAAGCGCTGCGCCAGCCCGCTGCCGTGCCAGCGCGTATGCACCAGTAGCAATCCAATGTGCCACACCCCGGCGGCGAGCAAATCCGCGGCGATATTCACCACGGCGACCAAGTGGCCCTGCGCATCGCGGTAACCCAGCCAGTACAGGCGGCTGCAATGCCAGCCAGCGGGCAATTGGCCGCGTAACTCTTCCCGTGCTTCGGTCGGGGTAGCCGGTTCGCCATTCACCGCGATGAAGTAATCGGGTGCCTGTTCAAAAAACTGCTGCAGCTCAGCCTCATCACAGCCAAGCAGCTCAACCACCCGAATGCCTTCGAGGGAACAGCCAGGCAACACCTGTGGATCAACGTCCATGTTCAACCTCTTCAATCATCCCGCGTCAGCACTTCCAGCAATTCAATCTCGAAGCGCAGGTTACTGTTGGGTTTGATATGCGCGCCCATCGAGCGCTCGCCATAAGCCAGGTGCGCGGGTACATACAACGTGCGCACGCCGCCAACCTGCATGCCCATCAAGCCCTGGTCCCAGCCCTTGATCACGCGGCCAGTGCCGATCACGCACTGAAACGGTTTGCCCCGTTCCCAGGAGGAATCGAACACCGTGCCATCTTCCAGGGTGCCGGTGTATTGGGTGGTGATCAGCGCGCCCTTGACCACGGCTTTGCCGTCGCCCAGGCGGATGTCGGTGACCTGCAGTTCGTCGTTGCTCATGGGGTTCTCATTGAAGGGGTGAAGGGCTGGGGTTTTCCCAGAATTGGGTGGGTTTGGCAAGTGCAGGGGAATGGCCCACATGGTGGACCGCTCGCTGGAATGCATACAGATCCAATGTGGGAGCGGGCTTGCCCGCGAAGGCGGTGTGTCTGTCACTACATCTGTGTCTGTACTACCGCTTTCGCAGGCAAGCCAGCTCCCACAATTGGATCTGCGCGTATTCAAAAGCCTTTTACAACCAATGCCAGAACCGGCTCCAGAACCCGCGCCCCAACTCATCCTTGCACCCGGCATATTGGCGCGCATACATCTGCGAACGCGCCTGCACCTTGCTCGCCACCGGCGGCAGCCAGGCTTTGCTGGCGTAGGTGCGCTGGCGGTAGCCGCCCCAGCCTTCGTGGTAGTTCAGGTACTGGCCGTAGGCGTCGTACTTGTAGACGCCGTTGATGGTGTAGGTCTTGTCCATGTACCAGCCGATAAAGTCGATGGCGTCGTCGAAGTCTTCACGATCAGCGCCGCTGCGGCCAGTGGCTTTGCGGTAGTCGTTCCATACTTCATCCTTGGCCTGGGCGTAGCCGGAAGCGGTGGAAACGCGACCCCAGGGGATGATCCACAGCAGGTATTTTCGCGGGGTCTTGGCGTCGTGGCGAAAGCCCGACTCCTGGTACATGATGGCGAACGGCACCTGGATCGGTACGCCCCAACGCTTTTGCGTGACCTTGGCGGCGTCGTACCAGTCGTCTTTTTCGCGCAAAATACCGCAGAGATCGTTGGGCGTGCGTGGCGGCGAGGTGCCGCACGCCGCCAACAGGGAAGTGAGTAATAACAGTCCGACGGCTTTGCCTGCGCTCAAGGGGCACCTTTGTGGGATAAGGGTAAAATGCCAGCATTTTACCCCTTCACACAGGCGGCGTCCTTGCCGCAGACAGTTTTAAGCCAAGGGCACGCGACGGGTAGTCAGCGCGATACGACCGATAAAGAAGCTCAAGGCCGCGCCCAACAGCAGCATGGCCAAGGTGCTCCAGGCTGCGCGGGACAGTTGCTTGGCAGCGACTTCACCGGCTTCACGGGCTTTTTGTTCAGCCTGTTTTTTCAGCTCATCGACCTTTTGCATGGCTTGCTGATAAGCCTGGGCATAGTTGTCGACGATCTGGGTGGCTTCTTCTTTGCTCTTGCCAGTGCGGGCCGCGACGATGTTGACCAGCGCCTCTTTATCCGCTGCATTCAGGGCTGGCTCGCCGGACGCTTTCACACGTTCAAACCATTGCTTGAGCTCATCACCGGCCTGGGCAGGGTTGGTCGCTGCATCGGTGGCCGACTGCTTGCCATCGGCTGCTGCCTGATCGGCTTTTTGCTCAACATTGGCTGGGTCCAGCTCAGCCTTGCCGCTCTGCTTGAGCAAGGTATCCAGTTGGCCTTGCAGGCTGTTCCAGTCCAGCTCGATGCCCTGCTCGTTCAACTGCTGCTTGATGCTATTGCCAATCCCCGGCGCGGCGGCAGCAATGCCACTACCCGCAGCGGACAGGCCTTTGCCCACCACGTTGCCGGCAGTGCCGACCACGCTGGACGCCAGGCCCGCCAGCAGCCAAGTGGTGAGCAAGGTGGTCAGGGTCCAGGTCAGCACCCCGTGCAGGCCGCCACGATCCGGCGCGGTGCGACCGGCCACGAAGGCGCCCAACGCGATGGCGACCAGTGTCGATACAAACAGCCAGATACCCGCACCCGTGCCAAAACCGCTCAATGGGTTGCCCGCTTCCATCGGGTCAACGGCACTGGCGCCAATGGCGGTGCCCAACACACTCAAGACCAGGTAGGTGACCAGTGCGATTGCACTACCGGCCAATACCGAGCTCCACGACACTCGAAACAGCGATCGATTGGTTTCATAGACAGTGGTCATACAAAGGTCCTTTTCAAATTGAGGAGCAAGGCAATGCGCCTTGATGGGTGTGAGTGTGGCGAAACGACATACGTTCAGTCCTGGCCCATATGCACCAGGCGCTCTGGTGCATTCGCACTGCCCCGTGGGCAATAACTCTGCACTATCCTGAAGCAGGGATGTCGTAACCCAATGTGCCTTGCCCTGCCCTAATCGGAGACGTTATGACCCAGGATGTTCTCGCCAAAGAAACCAACCGCCGCCAACTGCAGACCATCATCTCGGGACTGTCCGACGGTGTGATTCTGGCCGAGGTCGACCAGACCATTCTGTGGGCCAATGAAGCGGCGTTGACCATGCATGGGGTCAGCGAGGTCAAGGAACTGGGCGCCAATACCGAGGCGTACGCCAAACGCTTTGCCCTGCGCTATCGCAACAACCATCCGTTGCCACTGGACAGCTACCCCCTCAGCCGCGTGGCTGCCGGCGAAGAGTTCAGCGATGTGGTGGTGGAAGTCACACCCGCCGATGACGAACACCGCTGCTGGGTGCACCGCCTGCGCAGCCTGGTGCTGACCGATGCCCAGGGTGAGCCGGAGTTGCTGGTGCTGATCCTCAGCGACGCCACCGAATGGGCCAGCGCCGAGCAACGCTTTGAGAAAACCTTCAACGCCAACCCGGCGCCCGCGGTGATCTGTCGTCTTAGCGACCTACGCTACATCAAGGTCAACCAGGGTTTTCTGGAGATGACCGGCTACAACCGCGATCAGGTCATCGGCAAATCCGTGTATGAACTGGATGTGCTGGAACAGGCCGAGCGCAAGGACCTGGCAATCCAGCGCCTGGGCGAAGGCGCGACCATCCCGCAGATGCAGGCCGAACTGAGACTGCCCGAAGGTGGCAGTAAACTGGTGATCGTCGCCGGCCAACCGTTGGACATGAACGAGGAAGACTGCATGCTGTTTTCCTTCACCGACCTGGAGCCACGGCGCAAAGCCGAAATCGCCCTGCGCCAGAGCGAAGAGCGCTTCGCCAAATCCTTTCGCCTGACGCCCGTGCCGACCCTGGTGTGCAGTGCCGACAACCGCCAGGTGGTGGACATCAACGAAGCCTTCATGAGCATCACCGGCTACATCAGCGAAGAATTGATCGGCAAATCCATCGAAGACATCAACTTCATCGACAGCCCCCAGGCCGGCGCGCAGTTGTTTGCCACCCTGGAAAAAGCCGGCAACCTTGAAGGCCAGGACCTCAAGGTGCGCAAGAAAGGCAACGAGGTGATCGACTGCGTGGTGTCCGCCGACACCGTGGTTATTCAGGACGTGCCCTGCTACCTGATGGTGCTGATGAACATCACCGAGCGCAAACGCTCAGAGCTGGAACTGGTGGCGGCCATCGAGGAAGTCATGCAGGACGCGTCCTGGTTCAGCCAGACCCTGATCGAGAAGCTGGCCAACGCCAAGAGCGTCAACAGCCCCAACCTGCCGAATGTCTCGTTCACCGACCTCACCGCCCGCGAGCGCGATGTATTGGGCCTGATCTGCGAGGGCCTGGCGGACAAAGAGATCGCCTCGCGCTTGAAACTGGCGCCCAACACCGTGCGTAACCATGTGGCCACGGTGTATTCCAAGCTGGGGGTGCACAGCCGTAGTGCAGCGATCGTCTGGGCCCGTGAACGCGGGCTGTTTGCCGGTGATTTGCGCCTGAAAAACAAACCCTGACCCTGCAAATGCACTAGTGCGTCTAGTGCGAATTCGCCTTATTGCGCGGCGGTGCAAGCAATAACCTTCAAGGGATCGTATTTATGCCTAGAAGGAACCCGCATGTTTACCCTCTCTCAACTGCGCAACTGCATCGAAGAAGGCCTATCACCGCTGACGTGCGAATTCACCCTGTGCCGGGACGCGTCCTTGACCCTCAAGGTCTACGACGCCGAGACCGGCCGTGTCGACCTGGTGGTGACCGGCATCAGCACCAACCGCCTGCAAACCCCGCAGGAAGTGGCGAAGATGGTGGATGAGTTGCGCTACGAGCTGCAAAGCAACAACGTCGGCAAGCTCACGCTGGATGATCTGCCTTTATCGCCGCCCCCATGAAATAAAACACCCCGCCGGCGACGATAAACGCCCCCAGCATGTAGAACATGTAATGGGCCGGCAGGCTGGCCAACACCAGCCCACACAGCACCGGCCCCAGCGCGGCGCCGAGGTTGGACAGGTTTTGCGCCCCGTAATACATGCCCCGCAGGTGGTCCGGGGCAATTCGGTCGATAAACATGTACTCGGCCGGGAACACGATGATTTCCCCGACGGTGAATACCGCCATCGCCAGTACCCACCCCACCACGCTGGTGGACAGCCCGAAGCCGATCAACCCCAACATGAACATGCTCAAGCCGGCGATCAGCCATTGGCTCAGGTAACGGTGCGAGATGCGCCGGCCAATCAGGTACTGCAAGGCGATCACCAGCACCGCGTTGGTGGTCAGCACCGCGCTGATTACCGTGTAGGTGTATTCGGCGGTCGTGGTGGTCACCAAGTACTGCGACAGGTAGGCCGTGAACTGGCCGAACACCACCGCGCTGAGTAAACCACCGAGGGTGAAGCACACCAGGCGACGGTCCTGCAGCAAAACGCGGGCGACGGCGAGGAACGGCACCGGCTTTTGCGTGGCGTCCACCGTGGCCAGGTTACGGTCACCCCAGCGCCCGTACAGCAGAAAAAACCCCAGCCCCAACAGCGCCGACAGAATAAACGGCAGGCTGATATCCAGCTTGGCCACCATCGCGCCAAAGAACGGCCCCACGGCATAGCCGATATTGGTAAGGGTGTACTTGATGGAAAACACCTCGCTGCGCGCGTCTTCGGGCAGCAGGCTGGCGAAGCCGGCTTTCACTGCAATATCGATGACGGCGTAGGCCAGGTTGATCAGGATCAGGCAGCCATAGAACGCCCAGATATTCTGCGCCAGCACCGTACCGATAAACCCCAGCACAAACACCAGGCTCAAGCCGAGCAACAGGCGATAGCTATTGATGCGGTCGACCAGGAAACCGCCGTAGACACTCAGCAGTGAGCCGACGATCAGTGAACTGCCAATCACCAGGCCGACCTGGGTAATGTCCAGGGCGAAATGGCTGCTGAGATAGATCACGAGGTAGGGAAAGGTGATGGCTTTGGCCAGCGTCAGCAACAACGTGGCGCACAGCAGCAGATTCACGGCGCGGGGGTAGTTTCTTATTGTGGCAAGCATCCTGCTCTCGTTCTTCAAAGGTAACGCGACCATTGCGGTCGGTTACCTTAACGCAAGAGACATGAAACGAGCAGGTGCCCCGGCGGGATTATTTCTTGACTGGGGTAATCTCGAGGATGGTGCCGTTGGTGGTCTTGAGCAGGACGTACTTGTCGCCTACACGCGTCCATTGGCTTTCTTCTTCGGGCTGTTTGAGCCCGCGTTTTTTCCAGTCTTTAATCGCTGACTCCTCGCGCATCAAGATGTCCGGGGCGCGATCACCCTCTTTCAAGTCACGGGAGTTGATGTTTGAAGGTTGCACGGTTTCCTGAGGGGTATCGCCGGCCTGCACGACAGCGCTGACGGAGGAAAAGCTGGCAGCGACCAGCAGGCAAGCGGCTAAGGTTTTCGACTTCATGGGTGCTCCTTCAATTAATGGTGCGTACCCAAGTTCCGACCGCGGCGACGCGCAATCATTCAGCCGGGTTTCCCTGTAGCCAGAGATTGCCTTCGTGAAATTTATCGTGTAATTTTTCATGAAATTATTTGATATAAATTTCATGACCCCACAAGAAGAACTCGCCACCCTCGCGGCGCTGATCCACGACCTGCGCAAGCACAAGAAACTCACCCTGGCGCAACTTGCGCAAAAAATCGAGCGGTCGGTGGGGTTTCTGTCCCAGGTCGAACGTGGCCTGTCGCGCCCGACCGTGGCCGACCTGACCGCCATCAGCCACGCCCTCGACGTGCCCACCACCTACTTCTACAGCCTTCCCAAGCCCAAGGCGCTGGACTGGGTCACCCGCCCCAACGAGCGGCGCACGGTGTATTACGCCAATGGCATCACCGACATCCTGGTGTCGCCGAGCATGAACGGCGCGTTTTCGATGCTCGACAGCTTGTTGGCCCCCGGCGCCAACAGCGGCGAGCAAAGCATGAGCGACCGTGCCGAACAGGCCGGTTTTGTGCTCGAAGGCGAGCTGACCCTGTGGGTGGATAGCGAAGCCGAGCCGGTCACCCTCGGCCCCGGCGACAGTTTCCACCTCGCCAGTTTCGCCCACTGCCGTTATGCCAACCTCACCGACCTGCCCGCCCGCGTCTTGTGGGTTTACAACTAGGAGCTGCACCCGTGAAAAGCCAATCCTCCACGTTGCTGGCCGAAGTACGCAGCTTTCGCCAGAACCACCCCGACGTGCGTTATGTCGACCTGATCGCCCTGGACATTCCCGGGCATTTCTACGGCAAGCGCTACCCGGTGGAGATGCTTGAAAAGGTCGCAGCCGGCAGCCCGCTGAAGCTGCCGCAGAATGCGGTATTGCTGGGGGCTCAGGGTGGGCTGTTCAAGATTGGCGACTACTGCTTCAACGATGGCGACCCGGACGCCAACCGCCGATTGGTGCCGGGCACGCTCAAACCGGTGAACTGGGAGTCCCAGCCATTGGGGCAAATGCTCATCACCTCGGACGGCACCGAAGCGCCCATCGAATTCGAACCCCGCGAAGTCCTGGCCAAAGTGCTGGAACGCTTGCAGCACCAGGGCATTCACCCCGTGGTGGCGTTTGAGCTGGAGTTCTACCTGTTCGATAAACAGCTGGAAAACGGCCTGCCGCAATTTGCCCGCGACCCGCTCAGCGGAGATGCCGACGACCAGCCCAACCTGCATATCGAACGGCTGTCGCGCTTTAGCGACGTGCTCGAGGACATGGCGCAAACCGCCAAGGACCAAGGCATCGACATCACGGTGATCACCGCCGAAATCGGCCCCGGCCAGTTCGAGATCAACTTCGGCCACTGCGACGACGGCCTGCGCGCCGCCGACTGGGCCGCCCTGTTCTGCCGCAGCACCCGTGGCGTGGCGCTCAAGCAGGGTTACCGCGCCAGCTTCATGGCCAAGCCCTACCTGCAATTTCCCGGCAGCGGCATGCATGTGCATGTCAGCCTTTACGATGCGGCGGGCAATAACCTGCTCGCGGCCCATCAGCAGCAGCCGCTGCGCCACGCCGTGGCCGGTTGCCTGGAATTGCTTCCCCACTGCATGCCGATTTTCTCGCCCAACCACAACGCCTTCCGCCGCCTGGGCGGCACGGTCAACGCTGCGACGCGGGCGAGCTGGGGCTTTGAGGACCGCGATGCTTGTGTGCGCATCCCCGAGTCCGACCCGCGCAACCTGCGGATCGAGCACCGCCTGGCCAGCGCCGATGCCAACCCTTATCTGGTACTGGCGGCAATCCTGGTGGGCCTGGAGCACGGGCTTGAGGCCAAGCGCGACCCCATCGCGCCACTGAACGAAGACCGCAACAGCGGCACCGATTTCCCGGTGGAAATGCTCGACGCCGTGCGTGCCATGCAGCAGCAACCGGTACTGCGCGACAAGCTGGGCGCGGAATTTGTCGACGTGTATTGCGAGAACAAACGCCAGGATCACTTGGCTTTCCAGCAAGAAATTCATGCGCGCGAATATCGCTGGTTTCTCTAAGCACGCGCCGCGCTGGCGGCATACAAACCTTGACCCAAATCAACGAAAGGCTCTAGCACGGGCCTTTCAGGCTTAAAAATTGTCGAACAATCCTGGCCTTTGCCGTTGAGATCCATTATCATCCGGCGCCTTCTCGCTACCCGCCGGGTAGCTGTTTCAATGTGTCACCCGAGGCGCCCATGTACCGTTTTTCGTTTCACCGCCCTTTGATTGCTATCAGTCTGGGGCTGGTTTCCCATTCCGTCAGCGCTGCACTGCAACCCCTGGCCGAAGCCCCACTGGCCAACGACACCGAATTGCACTGCCACTTCAACCGCGACGCCAGCACCGACTGCACCACCACCTACCGCTACACGATCCTCAAACCCAACGGCCGCGAAATGCTCTCGCGCATCGATTTCGATTACTCCGAAGGCGATACCTTTGAAGTGATCAGCGCCCAGTCCACCCAGCCTGGCGCCAAGCCGGTCGCCCTCGCCGACACGCAAATCGATACGCGCAGCGCGCCCAACCCAGACCAGGGTTTCAGCCGCGATAAGCAAACCTCCCTGGCCTTCCCCAACCTGCGCGTGGGCACCAAGATCCGCTACACCGTACGCCACCACTATCCGGCAAAACCGCTGATGAGCCAGTTCCATTACGTGCTCAAGTTCGGCCCCGGCGCGGCCCGCCGTGATCGTTTCAAGGCGCGCTTTACCGCCGAACGCCCGATCCAGTGGCGTAGTGAAATGTTCGACGCCTTCAACGTGACCCCGTCGAGTAACGGCAAAACCCTGGACGTGGCGCTTAAAGCGCCGATCTACCTCAACTACATCAATGAATCCTCCGCCGCCGCGCTGCTGCGCGTTCCACGCCTGGAAGTGGGCAGCGCCGTGGACCGCCAGGCGTACTTCGGTGATTTTGCCCAGCGTTACAACCAGATCCTCGGCGCCAACCTGCCGGCGCAAGCCGCCGCCGCCGTGGCCGCCGCACGCAGCCTGGCGCCGGCTGAGCAAGTAGCCGCAATGATGCAGCACATCAATGATCACTACCGCTACCTGGGTGACTGGCGCGCAACCGAACGCGGCTACGTGCCGTTCAGCCTCGCGGAAATCGAGCAGCACGGCTACGGCGACTGCAAGGACCTGGCGACGCTGCTGACGGCCATGCTCAAGGCCAGCGGCATCAAGGCGGAGACCGCGTGGGTCAGCCGTGGCGACGTGGTCGATGCCCTGCTGATTCCGGGCACCCAGGCGCCCAACCACGCCATCGTGCGTGCCGAAGTGAATGGCCAGGTGTGGTGGCTTGACCCGACCAACCCGGTCTTCGCCCCAGGCCAGACCATGCCCGATATTCAGGACCGCTGGGTGTTGGTCAACGACGCCCAGAGCCAGGTGCGCGAAGAACACATCCCACTGGAGCGCCCCGAAGTCTCGATACGCCTGGACAAACAGGTGCAATACGGCAAAGAGGGAGATGGCGAGGTCAAGGCGACGATTACCTTCAGCCGCCTGCCGCTGATGCAACTGAGCGTCGCCGACCGCCAGCAAGGCACCACCGCCACCGACCAGAACATCTGCGCCAACTTCGGCAACGACATCAGCGACTGCCAGATCACCCGCGAACCCACCCGCTTTGTGGTGCATGACGGCTACAGCGTCAGCGCCCGCATGAACGATCAGCGCGCCCTGGAAAAACTGGCCAATGACTATGTCTACACTGACCCGTCCTTGAAAGACCGCTGGGAGGGTTACGTCAACTATCGTCGCCAGGGGCAACAGGCCGACCTCTACCTGGGCAACCCCGAGACCTATGACTACACCTACAGCCTGGCAGGCGGGAAGATGGAAAAAGCCATCCCCGGCTGCAAGGTGCGCTCGCCCTGGTACGACCTCGACCTGGACGGAAAACTGGAAGATGGCTCACTGCGCTATCACTATCGCCTGAGCCAGAAAAAACGTTGGCTGACCCATGCCGAAGTCACCAGCGATGCGTTCGGCAAGATGATTGAAGAAGCTCGGGCCTGTGCCGAGCAGGTGCATCAGGTGGTGAAGCTCTAAGCTACCCCTGACCCACCCCGATCCAAATGTGGGAGCTGGCTTGCCTGCGAAGACGGCGGGTCAGCCTGCACATGAGTGGCTGATACATCGCCATCGCAGCATAGGTATCTACACAACTTTGCGGGCTGTAGCAGCACAAGG
>NZ_LYSO01000079.1:0-27957 GCF_001728935.1 Pseudomonas sp. AP42 | reverse complement strand
CTGTCGATAACTGCGTAACTCATTGTTTACCAAGGAGTTTTCCGTTTCGACTGCGCCGGAAGTGGGGCGAATTATAGACAGATATAATTCGCCGTCAACTCTTAATTTTGCTTTCCTATCAATAAGTTAGCTTCGGTTAAAAAACAACCAGCTCACCAGTGCGCTTCTATATAGAAGGGAACGCTCAAATAACACCCGCCTCCTTCAATGCGGCCACATGAGCAGCTCCCAGCCCCAGAACCCCCTGCAGCACCTCAAGCGTATGCTCCCCCAATAGAGGAGGCGCACTCCGGTACTCAACAGGCGTCTTGGATAAGCGTATTGGGCTCGCAACCTGGGGCACCATCCCCGCCAATGCGTGAGGCAACTCAATCGCCAAACCACGCGCCTGGACCTGAGGATCGGAAAACACCTGCGCCAGATCATTGATCGGCCCACATGGCACGCCTACTTGCTCCAACTGCGACACCCATTCAGCGGTCGTCTTGAAAACCGTCGCTTGACGAATCAAAGGAATCAGCTCCGCGCGATTAGCCACCCGCGCGCGATTGGTGGCGAAACGCACGTCATCCGCCCATTGTGGCTGCCCGGCGACTTCGGCGAACTTACGGAACTGCCCGTCATTGCCTACGGTGAGGATGAAATCTCCATCGGCAGTGGGGAAATCCTGATAGGGCACAATATTAGGGTGAGCATTTCCCAAGCGCTTGGGCGGCATCCCAGTTGTCAGGTAATTCATTGCCTGATTCGCCAGGCAAGCCACCTGCACATCCAGCAACGCCATGTCGATATGTTGCCCACCACCATCGTGATCGCGATGAGCTAGCGCAGCCAGGATCGCCACGGTCGAATAAAGCCCGGTCAAGATATCAGTCAAGGCGACCCCAACCTTTACCGGCCCGGCACCTTCATCCCCTTCAGGCCGCCCCGTCAGGCTCATGAGCCCACCCAGACCCTGGATCATGAAATCGTAGCCGGCGCGCATCGCATAGGGGCCCGTCTGACCAAACCCCGTGATGGAACAGTAAATCAGCTCCGGGTTGACCTCTCTGAGGGATTCATAGTCCAGCCCATACGCCGCAAGACCACCCACCTTGAAGTTTTCGATCAGGATGTCCGACTTGGCAGCCAGGTCGCGCACCAGTTTCTGGCCTTCCGGTCGCGTAAAGTCGATGGTCACCGACTCTTTATTACGGTTGGCCGACAGGTAATACGCCGCCTCACTGGTGTTCTCACCATCCGCATCCTTCAGGAAGGGAGGCCCCCAAGCACGCGTGTCATCGCCACTGCCCGGCCTTTCGACCTTGATCACCTCAGCCCCAAGGTCTGCAAGAATCTGCCCGGACCAAGGGCCCGCGAGTACTCGCGACAAATCCAGCACTCGCAGATGCGAAAGCGCGCCCATGCCCATGCTCCTATTAATAGAACGCTTGAAGACCGGTTTGCGCGCGCCCCAGGATCAAGGCATGCACGTCATGGGTCCCCTCATAGGTGTTGACCACTTCCAGGTTGACCAAGTGGCGCGCCACTCCGAATTCGTCGGAGATGCCATTACCGCCCAGCATGTCCCGGGCCATGCGCGCGATATCCAATGACTTGCCACACGAGTTACGCTTCATGATCGATGTGATCTCAACCGCCGCCGTCCCCTCATCTTTCATCCGACCCAGGCGCAGGCAACCTTGCAGGGCCAAGGTAATCTCGGTCTGCATGTCGGCCAGCTTCTTCTGGATCAGCTGAGTGGCGGCCAACGGGCGACCAAACTGCTGGCGATCAAGTGTGTACTGGCGCGCGGTATGCCAGCAGAACTCAGCAGCCCCCAGCGCGCCCCAGGAAATCCCGTACCGCGCCGAGTTAAGGCAGGTAAAAGGGCCTTTCAAGCCACGGACATCCGGGAAGATATTTTCTTCCGGCACAAATACGTTATCCATGACGATTTCACCGGTGATGGAGGCCCGCAACCCCACCTTGCCGTGGATAGCCGGAGCGCTCAGGCCTTTCCAGCCTTTTTCCAGGACGAAGCCACGGATATCACCTGCATCGTCTTTGCCCCACACCACAAACACATCCGCAATCGGACTGTTGGTGATCCACATTTTGGCGCCGGTCAGGCTGTAGCCGCCATCCACTTTGCGTGCACGGGTAATCATCGCACCCGGGTCGGAACCATGGTTGGGCTCGGTCAGCCCGAAGCAACCGATCCATTCGCCAGAGGCCAGTTTGGGCAGGTACTTCTGTTTTTGCGCCTCAGTACCAAACTCATTGATCGGCACCATGACCAGGGAAGACTGCACACTCATCATCGAGCGATAGCCGGAGTCGACACGCTCGACCTCACGCGCAATCAAACCGTAGCTGACGTAGTTCAAACCACTGCCACCGTACTGCTCAGGGATCATCGCCCCCAGCAAACCGGTCTCGCCCATCTCACGAAAAATAGCAGGGTCTGTCTTTTCATGACGGAAGGCTTCGAGCACACGAGGAGCCAGCTTGTCCTGAGCAAATTGCTCGGCGCTGTCACGCACCATGCGTTCTTCTTCGGTGAGCTGTTGATCCAGCAGCAGCGGATCGATCCAGTTGAAGCTTGCCTTGCCAGCCATGAATAAGTCCTCGCGGAAAAAATCAGAAGTCGTGGAACCAGACTAGGCGCGGTCAGCGCAGAGGGCAAACGAGGTTTTTGCATAGGCTTGTGCTAATTTCTCACTTCGTAACACTATAAAAGCCCAGAAATGCGCTTTATTTGTGAGGGCAACGTACATGCGCAGAAAAATCCCCAGTACCACCGCACTCATCAGCTTTGAGGCAGCAGCCCGCCACGAGAGCTTCACCAAGGCAGCATTGGAGCTTTCCATCACCCAAGGCGCGATTTGCCGACAGATCGCCAGCCTGGAGGAGTTTTTGAGTGTCGAGCTGTTTCGCCGCTCACGCCGTGGAGTGAAGCTGACGGAGGCGGGGCTTTCTTATAGCCGCAGGGTTGCAACGCAACTGGACGCCGTAGAGCGCGACACCTTGTCGGTGATGGGCCAGCAGGGCGCCAACGTAATCGAACTGGCGGTGGTACCTACCTTCGGCACGCAGTGGCTGATCCCACGCCTGAAGGATTTTCAACATCAGCACCCGGAAGTCACCGTAAACCTGACAAA
The DNA here is from genome assembly GCF_001728935.1 of Pseudomonas sp. AP42. Classification (NCBI taxonomy): domain Bacteria; kingdom Pseudomonadati; phylum Pseudomonadota; class Gammaproteobacteria; order Pseudomonadales; family Pseudomonadaceae; genus Pseudomonas; species Pseudomonas sp. AP42. Next base: position 24,814 of record NZ_LYSO01000079.1, on the reverse strand, counting down.
CCGCACGCGTCCCTTCCTGTTCGCCGACACCGAGTTCGATGCCGCCATCTACTTCGGGGACGCCGACTGGTCGGGTACGCAATCCCACAGGTTAATGGGCGAGAACCCGGTACCGGTGTGCAGCCCACGCTTACTCGGCGACCGCACGCATTTCACCCCTCAACAGATCGCCGAGCTGCCCCTGCTGCAGCAGACCACACGCCCCTATGCCTGGCGCCAATGGTTCAACGCCCAACAACTGAACATCCCTCGCGACATGACAGGCCCTCGATACGAGCTATTCTCGATGCTGTCTCAAGCGGCCATGCATGACATGGGCATCGCGCTGATTCCTCCCTTCCTCATACAGCGGGAGCTGAAGGAGCAACAACTGGTAATCGCCAGCACCGAAGCACTGACCAGCGAAAAGGCTTATTACCTGATGATTCCTGACAAAAAGGTCGAATCCGCTTCTCTGCATGCATTCAGGGACTGGCTACTCGACCAGTCAAGACGCTACAACCCATGTAAATGAAGGACACAACGCATTTATTGACTTTGTAGTCAGATAAATTCAGAACCTACAGATGTACGTATATGTCGCATTTAAACAGACTGTACTTGTCAGCCAAAAATAAGGCTAAAAGCCATGTATCTCATGGCTCTTAGCGACTCTTACCGGCCAATGCACGACTATTCACACTCGCAATGGAAAAACGGACCGAAAACGCCTGAACACCTTTAAAGGCCTGTATTTAAAGAGGTTATTTCAGCTTGTTGCGACAATCAGTCACAGGGTGACTTGTAGTTAATTTTTCGTCACCCGTCATAATCCCTTGATGGCCGTAAAGTTCGCCTGCAAAATGCCGCGCCCCGCTGTCATTTCAGCGGGATCGTGCTGATCGGCCGCCCCAGCTGCGCCACTCGCGGTGCACTGGCCTTTTTACAAAAAGATCAAAAGCAAAAAGATCATGCAGGAGATTTGACGTGCACATTGGTGTTCCTCTCGAAACCCAGACCGGTGAAACGCGGGTGGCTGCCACCCCGGAAACCATCAAGAAGCTGATCGGCCAGGGCCATAAGGTCACTGTACAAAGCGGCGCAGGCATCAATGCCAGCATCGTCGACAGTGCCTATGAAACGGCAGGCGCCACCATTGGCAGTGCCAACGACGCGTTTGGCGCCGAGCTGATCCTTAAAGTGGTTGCCCCCAGCGACAGCGAACTGGCGCTGATCAAAAGTGGCACCGTGTTGGTGGGCATGCTCAACCCGTTCAGCAACGAAACCATCGCCAAGCTCGCCGAGCGCGGCATCACCGCTTTCGCCCTGGAAGCCGCGCCGCGCACTTCACGCGCTCAAAGCCTTGATGTGCTGTCTTCGCAAGCCAACATCGCCGGTTACAAGGCCGTGTTGCTGGCCGCTCATCACTACCCGCGCTTCATGCCAATGCTGATGACCGCTGCCGGCACTGTAAAAGCCGCGCGCGTACTGATCCTCGGCGCCGGTGTGGCAGGCCTGCAAGCCATCGCCACGGCCAAGCGCCTGGGCGCGGTGATCGAAGCGTCCGACGTACGCCCGGCGGTGAAAGAGCAGATCGAGTCCCTGGGCGCCAAATTTGTCGACGTCCCCTACGAAACCGATGAAGAGCGTGAATGCGCCGTCGGTGTCGGCGGCTACGCGCGCCCGATGCCCAGCAGTTGGATGCAGCGCCAGGCCCTGGCCGTGCACGAACGCGCCAAACAGGCCGATATCGTCATCACCACCGCTCTGATCCCGGGCCGCAAGGCTCCGACCCTGCTCAGCGCCGAGACCGTGGCGCAGATGAAACCCGGCTCGGTGGTCATCGACCTCGCCGCTGCCCAGGGTGGCAACTGCCCGTTGACCGTGGCCGACCAGGTCGTGGTGGAAAACGGCGTGATCATCTGCGGCCCGACCAACCTGGCGGGCGCTGTCGCCGCCGACGCATCGGCCTTGTATGCGCGCAACCTGCTGGACTTCCTGAAGCTGGTCTTCACCAAGGAAGGGCAGTTTGAAATCAACCTCGAAGACGACATCGTCGCCGCGTGCCTGATGTGCCGCGACGGCCAAGTCATCCGCAAAAACGCCTAAGCAGGGATTCAGACGATGGAAGAGCTTATCTCCCCCGGTATCTACAACCTGATCATCTTTGTGCTGGCGATTTATGTCGGTTATCACGTGGTCTGGAACGTAACACCCGCATTGCACACGCCGCTGATGGCCGTGACCAACGCCATTTCCGCGATTGTTATCGTCGGCGCCATGCTCGCCGCCGCTCTCACCGTGACGCCACTGGGCAAGACCATGGGCACGCTGGCCGTGGCCCTGGCGGCGGTAAATGTCTTCGGTGGCTTCCTGGTCACCCGCAGGATGCTTGAGATGTTCAAGAAGAAAGCCCCGAAAGTAAAAGAAGAGGCGCCCAAGTAATGAGCATGAATCTCGTGACGACGCTCTACCTGATCGCGTCGATTTGTTTCATCCAGGCCCTCAAAGGCCTCTCGCACCCGACCACTTCGCGGCGCGGCAACTTGTTCGGCATGCTCGGCATGGCGCTGGCGGTACTCACCACCGTCGGCCTCATCTATAAGCTGGGGGCTGAGCTGGCGACTGCGGGTATTGGCTACGTCATCGTTGGCCTACTGGTCGGCGGCACCGCCGGCTCGATCATGGCCAAGCGCGTCGAAATGACCAAGATGCCAGAGCTGGTCGCCTTCATGCACAGCATGATTGGCCTGGCAGCGGTGTTCATCGCCATTGCCGCCGTGGTCGAACCGCAGTCCCTGGGCATCGTCAAGCACTTGGGCGATTCGATACCGGCCGGTAACCGTCTGGAACTGTTCCTCGGTGCTGCCATCGGTGCTATCACCTTCTCCGGCTCGGTGATCGCGTTCGGCAAGCTGTCGGGCAAGTACAAGTTCCGCCTGTTCCAGGGCGCACCGGTACAGTTCGGCGGGCAACACAAATTGAACCTGGTGCTCGGCCTCACAACCCTGGGCCTGGGCCTGGCGTTCATGTTGACCGGCAATCTCACTGCGTTCGCCCTGATGCTGGCCCTGGCCTTTGTGCTGGGTGTGCTGATCATCATCCCGATTGGCGGCGCCGACATGCCCGTGGTGGTGTCGATGCTCAACAGCTACTCCGGCTGGGCAGCGGCGGGCATTGGCTTCTCGCTGAACAACTCGATGCTGATCATCGCCGGCTCCCTGGTGGGCTCCAGCGGCGCGATCCTGTCGTACATCATGTGCAAGGCGATGAATCGCTCCTTCTTTAATGTGTTGTTGGGCGGCTTCGGCAATGCGCCGGATGCTGGCGCTGCGGCGGGCTCCAAAGAAGCACGCCCGGTGAAGTCCGGCTCCGCTGATGACGCCACCTTCCTGCTGACCAACGCCGACACCGTGATTATCGTCCCAGGCTATGGCCTTGCAGTGGCGCGGGCACAACACGCGCTCAAGGAACTGACCGAGAAACTGACCCACCACGGCGTCACCGTGAAGTACGCGATCCATCCAGTGGCGGGTCGTATGCCTGGGCACATGAACGTATTGCTGGCCGAGGCCGAAGTGCCTTACGACCAGGTGTTCGAGATGGAAGACATCAACTCCGAGTTCGGCCAGGCCGACGTGGTGCTGGTGTTGGGCGCCAACGACGTGGTCAACCCGGCCGCCAAGAACGACCCGAACTCACCGATTGCCGGCATGCCGATCCTCGAGGCGTTCAAGGCCAAGACCATCATCGTCAACAAGCGCTCGATGGCCAGCGGCTATGCGGGCCTGGACAACGAGTTGTTCTATCTGGACAAGACCATGATGGTGTTCGGTGATGCCAAAAAGGTCATCGAAGACATGGTCAAGGCCGTCGAATAACACTGCGCCAGCGCAATACCCGAAACCCTGGCCTCCCGTAGGCTGGGGTTTTTTATTAGCGGATGAAACCCGACCAAAGGCTCTAAATCGGTACCTGGCATTCGACCATGGTAGCGGGCCGAAACTTTTTGAAATCACTACACTGCCCACCTTGCTTTCCGTAGCCAGAGATAACAATTCATGTACCGTGATCGTATCCGCTTGCCTTCGTTGTTGAACAAGGTCATGAGCGCGGCAGACGCCGCTGCACTGATCGAGGACGGCATGACCGTCGGCATGAGCGGCTTTACCCGTGCCGGTGAAGCCAAGGCCGTCCCCCACGCTCTGGCCGAACGCGCCAAGACTTCGCCGCTCAAAATTACGCTGATGACCGGCGCCAGCCTGGGCAATGACCTGGACAAGCAGTTGACCGAAGCCGGCGTACTGTCACGACGCATGCCCTTTCAAGTCGACAGCACCCTGCGCAAGGCTATCAATGCCGGCGAGGTGATGTTTATCGACCAGCACCTGTCGGAAACGGTCGAGCAACTGCGCAACAATCAGCTCAAATTGCCAGACATCGCCGTGATCGAAGCCGTCGCGATCACTGAGCAGGGCCATATCGTGCCCACTACTTCCGTAGGCAACTCGGCCAGCTTCGCGATCTTTGCCAAACAGGTGATCGTCGAGATCAACCTGGCGCACAACCCGAACCTGGAGGGGTTGCACGACATCTACATCCCGACCTACCGGCCAACGCGCACGCCGATTCCGCTGGTGAAAGTCGACGACCGTATTGGCAGCACCGCGATTCCGATCCCGCCCGAGAAAATCGTCGCCATCGTCATCACCAACCAGGCGGACTCCGCCTCCACGGTGACGCCGCCTGACAGCGATACCCAAGGCATCGCCAACCACCTGATCAACTTCCTCAAGCAAGAAGTCGATGCCGGGCGCATGACCAACAAGCTCGGCCCGCTGCAAGCCGGCATCGGCAATATTGCCAACGCGGTGATGTGCGGGTTGATCGAGTCGCCGTTCGAAGACCTGACCATGTACTCGGAAGTGTTGCAGGATTCGACCTTCGACCTGATCGACGCCGGCAAGCTGAGCTTTGCCTCCGGCAGTTCGATTACCTTGTCGGAGCGACGCAATGCCGATGTGTTCGGCAACCTGGAGCACTACAAGGACAAATTGGTGCTGCGCCCGCAGGAAATTTCCAACCACCCTGAAGTGGTACGGCGCCTGGGCATTATCGGTATCAATACCGCGCTGGAGTTCGATATCTACGGCAACGTCAACTCCACCCACGTCTGCGGCACGCGAATGATGAACGGCATCGGCGGCTCCGGGGATTTCGCCCGCAATGCGCACCTGGCGATCTTCGTCACCAAGTCCATTGCCAAGGGCGGCGCAATTTCCAGCGTGGTACCGATGGTCAGCCATGTGGACCACACCGAGCATGACGTGGACATTCTCGTCACCGAAGTAGGCCTTGCCGACCTGCGGGGCCTGGCGCCACGGGAGCGCGCTCGGGTCATCATCGATAACTGCGTGCACCCAGCCTACCGCGATGCCCTCAACACTTACTTCGATGCCGCCTGCGCCATCGGTGGGCATACCCCGCACATCCTGCGCGAAGCGCTGAGTTGGCACATCAACCTGGAAGAAACCGGGCATATGCTCAAGTCTTGATGAATACAGATCCGAGCTGATGCACATACAGTTTCATCAGCTCGGTGAACTCACCCGCTCTTATGGAAAAAACTGTACTGCTGTACTGGTCATTTCCTACCGAAATATCCCACACCTCAACTCAAAAACGCCGGTTTCGCACCTTTTAAGTGCGCACAGGTACAGTTGCCCCAATTTCGTACCGTACAGCCTCGTTAAACAGTTAACTGGCCTCTCACAATACAGGTGAACTGTATCTAGAGAGTCTTGCCTTGGAAGAGGATCATTGGCATCAGTTAAACCACTACCTAATCCCGCCACAAGCGGAAGGATGTCATCATGGAACGTACACTCAGTTCCGAACTGTTCTTCGAAGAAAAAGCTGTAAACACCCAGGCTTCCCTGCCTTTGCGCGTTCTCGCCAACCTGATGTTGTGGCAGCGCCGCATCTCCAGCCGCCACCAGTTGGCTCGCCTGGATTCGCGTCTGCTGGCTGACGCCGGTATCAGCGAAGCTCAACGTTACGAAGAGCTGAGCAAGCCGTTCTGGCGCTAAGTAGCGCCCGCTGGCCCTGACCTGACGGGTCCACTGCCAGCACCCTGATTTGTCAAAGCAAAGCCCGCCCCGGGTAACCGGAGGCGGGCTTTGTTGTATCTGCGATAGCGCATTGGATTGGCTCGACTCAAGCACACAGATACAGTTCTAAATTAATAAAATATGACAGGTACAGTTTAATTACAGGCTTCCGAATAGCCGGGCACACGCCTAATATCGGTTCACCACGTGGCGAACCCTGTAGAGCGTGCGTCTGATGCTCGACAGTCCCAGTCCGTTTCATTGTGGCCGTTTCGCGCCACCTTATTATTCGTCTACAGGAGTTACCCCATGTCCCGTCTTCGCCTGCTGTGCACTGCCGCTGTGCTGACCCTGGCTGCCAATGCCAACGCGAGCAGCCTGATCATGACGACCGACTCGATCGTCGGCGCTCTGAAGGCAACCTCCGATGCCACGTCTGATGCCACCTCATCCCTGCGCGACAACAAGGTCGTACAAGCGGCCCGTGACGACGCCGCCAGCTTTGTCGCCAGCGAAGGCGCCATCCGTGGCGTGAAACTGGAAAGCGCCCTGGCCCAGATCCGCCAACAAGCGCCACAGCTCAATACCGCAACCGATGCACAGCTGGCACAGGCCATCCTGGCTATCTGACCCACGGCAACCAGACGGGAGCGCCCGCCGCTCCCGCATGGCTCGACGCTGGCTCTCGCCCGGCCGTTGCGCTAGCCTTGGCGCTCGCTTTCAGTTGTCGAGTCCCATGGCTTTTTCATACCGTTTATTGATTGTTCCTGTACTGTTTTGCGCCTGCTGGTCAACCATGGCTTCAGCGTTGGATGTGTCCACCCAGAGCACGGTTGTCAGCGTGTATGCCACCAGCAAAGTGACCTCTGCGCCGTTCGACAATAAGTTGGTCCTGGCCGCTCGGGATGATGCTGCCGCTTTCATTGCCACTGACGGCCAATGGCGGGGCGCATGCCTGGAGTCCGCGCTGGACTATCTGCGCCGCACCCAGCCAAAACTTCATGCAAGCGACCTTGAACTGGCGCAAGCAATTCTCGTCCAATAATCATCGTTGTATTTCTATCTTTGTCATTGGAGTCACCCCATGCGTAGCCCGCTGATCGTCGCCGCCCTCGGCCTGCTGTTTTTGGCCGACGTCGCCCAGGCGCAAACCTTGAAGGCCACCAGCAACATCGTCGTGCGGGCTTCGGCACGCACCATTGATTTCACCTCGGACACCACCACCTCCATCCGCGACTCCAAAATCGTGCGCGAAGCCCACGATGACGCCGCCAGTTTCGTCGCCACCAATGGCGAGATCCGTGGCGCCCAGCTGGAAGCCGCGTTCGATACCCTTCGCACCCGCGTGCCAGAAGCCCGTGATGCCAGCGACCAGACCCTCGCCGAAGCTATCCTCGCTCTGTGAGGCGCCTCAAAACCTGGCTCCTGGCCGGGGCCGTGCTGCTGTGCGCAAGTACGGCCCAGGCCGGCCTGCAACTGCGGCTCAAGACCGAAGGCTTGAGCCCGGCCGAACAGCAGGCCAGCCAGGCATTGCTCGATGAAGCGCTACGTTCATTGCCGCCGCGCTTTGTCGAGCAGCTGGATCGACGTATCGATGTCGGCTGGACCGACAAGATGCCTGAAAACGCCTACGGCCAGGCATCCCTGGTGTCCGAACTGGACCTCAACCAGAACCTGCTCGCCAGCCTGACTGACGGCAGCGCCGCCACCCAGAAAACCAATCGCCCCCACGGTACTGTGCGCCGGGAAATGCTCGCCACCGTGCTGCATGAACTGACCCACATCTATGACCGTGCGCGCCTTTGGCCCAAGGACGAGCGCATGCTGATCCAGCGCTGCAGCCGTCAGAACAACATCACCGGCTTGATAGGCTTGCCCGACCAGTGCCGTGGCCAGAACGACCGCCGCTTTACCCTCAGTGACGACCCGCGCCTGCTGGACCTTGCCGGCTGGCCACAATATGTGGGTCGGCGCGGCGAGCGTGAACAGCACAACCATCAGGTGGTACGCAGCCCGGACATCTACGAAACCACCAGCCCGCTGGAATTCGTAGCGGTCAACATGGAGTACTTCCTCCTGGACCCCAGCTACGCCTGTCGCCGCCCAGCGCTGTTCCGTTATTACAAGGATCACTTCGGCTGGGCTCCACCCGAACAAGACACCTGCGCCAGCACCTATCCCTTCCTGAACGCAGGCAACGATTTCGCCAAGACACCCCTGGGCCAGATCGATCCGGAACGCGTGTATGAAATCGACTACCTGCTGGCCGAAGCCAACCAGAACCTGGTAAGCCGTTGGGGCCATAGCATGTTGCGCCTGGTGATTTGCGCCCCGGGCCGCCCACGTGGCCCGGATTGTCGGCTGGATCTGGACCGGCACCTGGTCTTGTCTTACCGCGCCTTCGTCGGTGACGTTCAGCTGTCGAGCTGGGATGGCCTGGTGGGTAAATACCCGTCGCGGCTCTTCGTCCTGCCGCTGGCCCAAGTCATTGATGAATACACCAAGACCGAACTGCGCGGCTTGGCGTCGGTGCCGCTGAAGCTCAGCCGCCAGGAAATCAACGACACCGTCGAACATGCGGCTCAGATGCACTGGAGCTATGACGGCAACTACTTCTTTATCTCCAACAACTGTGCGGTCGAAAGCCTGAAACTGTTGCGCAGTGGCAGCGCCAACCCGCAATTGACCGGCCTGGACAACATTACCCCCAACGGCTTGCTGGAAGTGCTCAGCGCCCGCGGCCTGGCCGACACCAGCGTATTGAACGACAAGCGCGAAGCCCTGCGCCTGGGGTATCACTTCGATTCGTTCCGCGAGCGCTACCAGGCCATGTTCGACGTGTTGCGCAAGCAACTGCCGATCAAGCAGACCCAGGTCGAAGACTGGTTGTCCCTGGATGCGCAAGCGCGTCGCCAATGGTTCAGCCAGGCCGACCTACGTACCAGCGCCGCACTGTTGCTGCTGGAACAGGCCAGCTATCGCAAGCAATTGATGCTCGCCCAGGACGAAGTCAAACAACGCTACCTCAATGCCCGCGAGCTGAAAAACGGCGGCATGGAGAAAGCCAACAATACGCTGCAGCAAATTCTCGCCAACAGCGGCTTCCTCAGCCGCCCAGCCGAGTTGCTGGACAGTGGGGGTTATGGCCTGCCGCAACCTTCGGAAGCCAAGCGCCTGGAATCAGAAAGCGCCGAACGCCAGAAGCAGTTGCAGTCATTGACCGGCGAGTTGGATAAGGAGGTGAGGGCGCTGCTCGATCCGTCTCGCGCCGCCGAGATTGCCGCCTGTGAGGCCAACCTCAAACAGGTGGGTGAGCATTTGCGAGCCTTGCACAAAGCCGCCGGCGGCCTGGAACTACCCTGATACTCTGGCAGCGACCACTGGCTTGCCCTTGTAGGAGCGAGCTTGCTCGCGAAAAACTCACAGGCGCCGCGTTTATTCAGAAAGCGCGCGTTATCGTTGACGTTTTTCGCGAGCAAGCTCGCTCCTACAAGAACAAGAACCTGAAGATTGGTGCCTGCCCTTCATCAGCTGTTTTCTCAGCGAAAGCTGGCTGAAAGCTTCCCCGTCTAGGATCGCCTCCACTGCCGGCAACAGACCGGCTGTTAACAACAACAATGGTGATTCCCGATGTCCGCTCGTACCCGCCTGTTCGCTCCAACTCCACCCGTACGCCTCGTGCCTTTCGTTCTGCGCTGACCGCCACTCGGTCCGCCATTCCCTAGCCGCGCTACGCCTGGAGTATTCCTATGCTGACTTTCCTTGGCTTTGCCATGGTCATCACGTTCATGTTCCTGATCATGACCAAGCGCCTGTCTGCGCTGATCGCCTTGATCATCGTGCCGATCCTGTTCGCGCTGTTCGGCGGTTTCGCACCGAAGATCGGCCCGATGATGCTCGAAGGCATCACCAAGCTTGCGCCGACCGGCGTGATGCTGATGTTCGCCATCCTCTATTTTGTCTTGATGATCGACTCCGGCCTGTTCGACCCGGCCGTGCGCAAGATCCTCAAGATGGTCAAGGGCGACCCGCTCAAGGTGTCGGTCGGCACCGCCGTGCTGGCCTTGGTGGTATCCCTGGACGGTGACGGTGCCACCACCTACATGATCTGCGTCGCGGCCATGCTGCCGCTGTACCAGCGCATCGGCATGAGCCCACGGATCATGGCCGGCCTGATCATTCTCGCCGGTGGCGTGATGAACATGACCCCCTGGGGCGGCCCGACCGCGCGCGCCGCCAGTGCGCTGCATGTAGACCCGTCGGACATCTTCGTACCGATGATCCCGGCCATGGCCGCCGGTGTGGTGGCGATCCTGGTGATTGCCTACATGTACGGCAAGCGCGAACGTGCGCGCCTGGGTGAACTGCACCTGCAGGGCGACGAGATCGACCACAGCGAAATCAGCGTGTCGCAATTCCCCGACGCTCGCCGCCCAAAACTGATCTGGTTCAACGGCGCCCTGACCCTGGCGTTGATGTGCACCCTGATTGCCGGCCTGTTGCCGCTGCCGGTGCTGTTCATGGTGGCGTTCAGTATCGCCATGATCGTCAACTACCCGTGCCTGCAGCAGCAGAAGGACCGCGTCGCGGCTCACGCCGGTAGCGTATTGGCGGTGGTGGGTTTGATCTTCGCCGCCGGTATCTTCACGGGCATCCTGTCGGGCACCGGCATGGTCGACGCCATGTCCAAGAGCCTGCTGGCAGTCATCCCCGAAGCCATGGGCCCTTACCTGGCGGTGATCACCGCGCTGGTGAGCATGCCGTTCACCTTCTTCATGTCCAACGATGCGTTCTACTACGGCGTACTGCCGGTACTGGCCGAAGCCGCCAGCCATTACGGCATCACCGCTGTGGAAATGGCGCGGGCGTCGATCGTCGGGCAACCCGTGCATTTGCTCAGCCCACTGGTACCCTCGACGTACTTGCTGGTTGCCCTGGCGGGCATCGAATTCGGCGATCACCAGCGCTTCACGCTCAAGTGGGCAGTGCTGGTGTGCCTGTGCATAATGTTCGCCGCATTGCTGATGGGGATTTTTCCGCTGTTCAGCACTCTATAATCGTACCGACTCACTCACCGCGCGGCGCTACAGCTTGCGCGGTTAACACTTGCTCAAAGGAATACACATGGAATGGCTGACCAATCCGGAAATCTGGATTGCCTTCTTCACCCTGACGGCCCTTGAGATCGTCCTGGGCATCGATAACATCATCATGATTTCGATCCTGGTCAGCCGCATGCCCAAGCATATGCAGGCACGCACTCGGATCTTCGGCCTGGCGTTGGCCATGGTCACGCGCATCCTGTTGCTGCTGTCGATCACCTGGGTCATGCAACTGACCGCCGACCTGTTCGTGGTGTTTGGCCAGGGCATATCCGGTCGCGACCTGATCCTGTTCTTCGGTGGCCTGTTCCTGCTGTGGAAAAGCTCCCAGGAGATGTACCACGCCCTGGAAGGTGAAGATGAAACCCAGGACGAGCCCAAAGGCGCCGGTGGCAAGTTCATCTACACCATTATCCAGATCGCCATCATCGACATCGTGTTCTCCCTGGACTCGGTGATTACCGCCGTCGGCATGGTTTCCCACGTGCCGGTGATGGTTGCCGCCATCGTCGTTGCGGTATTGGTGATGATGCTGGCTGCCGGCACTATCAGCGAATTCATCGACAAGCACCCGTCGCTGAAAATGCTCGCGCTGTCGTTCCTGCTGGTCGTGGGTACCGTGCTGATCGCTGAATCCTTCGACGTGCACGTGCCAAAAGGCTACGTCTACTTCGCCATGGCGTTCTCGCTGGCGGTGGAAGCGGTGAACATCAAGATGCGTACCGCCATCGCGAAAAAGAAGAAACAGCAGGACCCAGTGAAACTGCGCAAGGATATTCCGGGTCAGTAAATTTGACCCGCTGTGAAGAAGGGGGCTTTCGAGCCCCTTTTTTTCATCCGCAAAAAATTGATTTCATGACAGTTTTGTTTCAATCCCAAGTTTAGCTATGCGATGCTGGCGCAGAGCCCATTCGCCAACTACAGCTTAGGTACAAGACGTAGAGCGGCACGCGGTAACTTTCCTTCGCTCCTTTTGGAGCGCACCCACACGGGGGGCCGAGCATGCTGACCTTGCTCAATCTGCTTTCCGCCGTGACCCTGCTTATCTGGGGCACGCATATCGTCCGAACCGGCATCCTGCGGGTCTACGGCTCCAATTTGCGCCAAGTCATCGGGCAGAACATGTCCAAGCGCTGGCTGGCATTTGTCGCCGGTATCCTGGTGACGGCCATGGTGCAAAGCAGTAACGCCACCGCGATGCTGGTGACTTCGTTCGTCGGCCAAGGGCTGATGAGCCTCACGCCGGCCTTGGCCACCATGCTTGGCGCCGACGTCGGTACGGCTTTGATGGCGCGGGTGCTGACGTTCGATTTGTCCTGGCTGTCGCCGCTGCTGATCTTCCTCGGGGTGATTTTCTTCCTGTCGCGCAAACAGACGCGGGCAGGGCAGTTGGGCCGGGTCGGGATCGGCCTGGGCCTGATCATCCTCGCGCTGCAATTGATCGTCGAAGCCGCCGGGCCCATTACCCATGCCCAGGGCGTCAAAGTCATCTTCGCTTCGCTGACCGGCGATATCTTGCTGGACGCCCTGGTCGGCGCGCTGTTCGCGATGATTTCCTACTCCAGCCTTGCCGCAGTATTGCTCACGGCCACCCTGGCCGGTGCCGGCGTGATCGGTTTGCACGTGGCCATCGGCCTGGTGATCGGCGCCAACATCGGCAGCGGCGTACTGGCTTTTCTCAGCACCAGCATGCAAAACACTGCCGGTCGCCAAGTGGCCCTGGGCAGCCTGTTGTACAAATTGATCGGTCTGTTGCTGATCATTCCGGTGCTTGACCCGCTCGTGGGCTGGATGGACGGCCTGGACTACAGCGTTCAGGGCATGGTCATCACCTTCCACCTGCTCTACAACGTCAGCCGTTGCCTGATCCTGTTGCCCACCATCGGGCCCATGGCCCGCCTGTGCGAATGGCTGCTGCCGGAACGCCCCGAAACCAATGGCAAAGCCAAGCCACGCCATCTGGACCTGGCCTCATTGAATACCCCAAGCCTGGCCCTGGCGAACGCTGCCCGCGAAACCCTGCGCCTGGGTGACTTGATCGACAATATGCTTACCTCGATGCAGGAAGTGCTGCGCGGCAACCAAACCGCCGTTACCCAAGAAATGCGCAGCCTGAGCGATGACGTCGAAGCGCTCTACAGCGCGATCAAACTCTACCTGGCGCAAATGCCTCGGGAAGACCTGAGTGAACAAGACAACCGCCGCTGGGCCGAGATCATCGAGCTGTCGATCAACTTGAAATTGGCGGGTGACCTGATCGAACGCATGCTGCGCAAGGTCCAGCAACAGAAGACCTCGCAGCGCCGGCAATTTTCCGAAGTGGGCCTGGAAGAACTCAGCGGCCTGCACAGCCAGTTGATCGCCAACCTGCGCCTGGGCCTGTCGGTGTTTCTCAGCGGCGACCCGGAAAGCGCCCGCCAATTACTGCGAGAAAAGCGCCGCTTCCGCGCCCAGGAACGCCGCTTGGCCCACGCCCATGTCAGCCGCTTGCAGCGCAAGATCGTGCAGAGCCTGGAAACCAGTTCCCTGCATCTGGAACTGATTGCCGACATGAAACGCTTGAACTCGTTGTTTTGCAGCAGTGCTTATGTAGTGTTGGAAACGTCCGACACCGGCGCGCTCTCTGCCGAAAGTATTGCCGACATCACCCATTCGCCCTGAACGTACGCCCGCGAGCGAAGTCAGTTAACAATGGACCTCATTCGCCAGGAAGCTTGTTATGCGTCGCCTGTTACTCGCCTGCCTGCTCTTGGGCTCGGCCCACACCTTTGCCTTTGACCGCCTGCAAGTCGAGGGCTATACCTTGCCCAACGGCCTGCAACTGCTGCTCAAACCGGGCACCGAGCGTGGGCACGTGGCTATTCGCCTGGTGGTTGGGGTGGGCCTGGACGACTTCGGTTGCGACGAAAAAGAACTGCCGCACTTGTTCGAGCACTTGCTGTTCAGCGGTATCGACGGCGGCGGCGAAGGCGACCTCGAAGACCGTATGCAAGCCCTCGGCGGCGAGTGGAACGCCTACACCAGCAACGCCGACACCACCTTCGTGATCGAGGCGCCCGCGCAGAACCAACGCAAGGTGCTGGACCTGCTGCTGGCAATCCTCACGCGCACGCAACTGACCGACGCCCATATCAATGCCGCCAAGCAAGTGGTGGAGCGCGAAGACGGCGGCCATTACTCACACTTGCAACGCCTGCTGGATCGCCAGGACCTCGGTCACAGCGCCAGCAACCAATTGGCCGTGGAGCTGGGCCTCAAGTGCGCCGAACGCGCCGAGGTCAACCACCTCACCCGCGACCAGTTAGAGAAGCTGCGCAACGAATGGTACGCGCCGAACAACATGACCCTGATCGTCGTCGGCGATCTCGACAAACTGCTGCCTGCCTACCTGGAACGCACTTATGGGCAACTCGACCCCGTGGAGCCGAGCGAACATCGCCCCCTCCCCGAAATCCAGCATACCGCCGCCAGCCATCGCGACCTGATCCGCGGCTGGGTGGGCGATGGCGCCAAGCTGCACTGGCTGTTCCCCGAGCCTGTGCTGGACGACCAGCATGATGAAACCTACAACCTGCTCAAGGATTACCTCGACTGGGCACTGTACCGGCAACTGCGCCTCAAGCACGGTTTGTCCTACGGCCCCTGGGTAGAACGCGAAGTGCTCGGCGGCGTTGGATTCCTCAGCCTGAATGCCGACCTTGAGCGGGAAAACCTCCCTGAAGCCGAGCAGGTCTTGCAAGACCTCAAGGCCCAACTGCTCAAGGACGGCCTCGACCCAACAGTATTCACGCGCCTGCAACAGGCCGCCATTGCCCGCCAAGCCTGGGCGGTGCAGGGCAACAGTGCTCTGGCCGACTATTACTGGAGTGCGGCCGGCGACTACTCCAATGGGCGTTTCAGCGACCCGGTCAAACGCATCAAGGCCGTAAGCCTGGCGCAAACCAACCAGGCCATGCGCGAAGCGTTCCAGCAGCCGGGCTACTGGCGCATCGAAAAACCGCTGTTGAGTTATGACGCATTGACCTGGATCGGTGCGGGCGTGCTGGGCCTGATCATCCTTGGTTTGATCGGCTTGAGGCTTTATCGCAAACCTGTTGAGTAATGACGCACAGAATATCGGGCTAAGGCGTTATTCTGTCTGAGATTTTTCCCACAACCAGTGAACCGCCCATGCCGAACTTGCCGCCCCTCATCCAGCGCGTTATAGAACTGATCAAGCGCTACCCAGGGGTGATTGCACTCGGCGGTTTTATCTCGGGGGTCGGCAGCTTCATTCTGGTAGACCGCCAGCAGGGCATGGCCAGTTGGATCGCGGTGATCATGCTGGTGAGCTGGTTGTGGCTGATGCTGGAAAACAGCTTTACGCAGCTGTTCACCAAGGTCTTCAATCGCGAGATCCCTGAACCGCTGCTGCGCTACGCCACCCAGATGATCCACCAGGAAAGTCTGTTTTTCGTCCTGCCCTTCTTTTTCGTCACCACCGCCTGGAACAGCGGCCAATCGCTGTTCACTGGCCTGCTGGGCGCGGCGGCGCTGGTATCGATTATCGACCCGCTGTATTACAAATGGCTGGCGCCCAAACGCTCGCTGTTCCTGGCCCTGCACACCCTGACCCTGTTCGCCGCGCTGCTGACCGCGCTGCCGATCATCATGCACCTGACCACCGCCCAGAGTTACAAACTGGCGTTGGGTGTAGCCATGGTCTTGTCGATTCCAAGCCTGGCCGTCAGCCTGCCGCTGCGCAGCCTCAAGGGCTGGGCGATGCTGCTGGGGGTAACGGCCGCCATCGGCTGCGCCGGCTGGTTCCTGCGCAGCTGGGTACCGCCCGCGACCCTGTGGATGACCGAAGTCGCCATCAGCACCCAACTGCAAGACCGCACGCCGGGCGACGACCTCAAGCAAGTCACCGCCGCCCAACTGCGCAGCGGTGGGCTGTATGCGTACACCGCCATCAACGCACCACGCGGGCTGGATGAGCGGATCTACCATGTGTGGAAATTCAACGGCCAGGAAGTCGACCGCATTGCCCTGGACATCCATGGTGGGCGCAAGGAAGGCTATCGAGCCTGGACCCACAAGCAGAATTTCCCAGGTGACGCCGTGGGGCGCTGGCAGGTGCAGGTGCTCACCGAAGACGGGCAAGTCATCGGCGTTCTGCGCTTCAAGGTGATAGACACAGCACAAGCGGACAACCCAAAGTAAGCCGGATCGTGCTATTACGTAGCAATTGTGGATAGCCAAACAAGCTCGGAGCTTATGACCACTCGCACGACGGCCGGCGCGGCCCATCTTGATACGTCCAGCACCCCGCCTTCGCTACGGATTACCGGCGACTGGACGCTGGCCCACTACGCCCACCTGAAGAAGCTGTCGGCCACGCTCGACGGCCAATACGACGCCGGTGCCCGCATTGACCTCAACGGCCTCGGCGCGCTGGATACCGCCGGCGCCTCGCTGCTGGTGGAGCTGCTGGGCCCAGCGCGCATCGAACACTCTGCCGAACAGACCGATTGCACCCTGGCAGCCGCCGACCGTGCACTGCTCAAGACCGTCTACCGCTCCCTCAATGACTTTTGCGTACCGATCAAAGAGCCGGAAGAGGCCGCCGGCATTCAAGTCTTGGCCCGCATCGGCCGCGCAGTAGACACGGTCTGGCAAGACGCAATGAAGCTGTTGGGCTTTATCGGCCTGATCCTCGAAACCTTCGCCCGCGGCATCTGGCGGCCCAAGCGCTGGCGCCTGACGCCCATGGTCGCCCACATCGAACAGACGGGCCTGGATGCGGCGCCTATTGTCGCGCTGCTGACCTTTCTGGTGGGCGCCGTCGTGGCCTTCCTCGGCGCCACCGTGCTCAAGAGCTTCGGCGCGACGATCTTTACCGTGGACCTGGTGGCGTTCTCCTTCCTGCGCGAATTCGGCGTGTTGCTTACCGCAATCCTCATCGCCGGGCGTACCGCCAGTGCGTTCACCGCGCAAATCGGTTCAATGAAGGCCAACGAAGAAATCGACGCCATCCGCACCCTGGGCCTGGACCCTATGGAACTGTTGGTATTGCCCCGCGTGCTGGCGCTGCTGGTGGCGTTGCCGATGCTGACCTTCCTGGCGATGCTCTCGGGGATCGTCGGCGGTGGTGTGGTGTGTGCCGTGGCCCTGGATATTTCGCCGGCGATGTTTCTTTCGCTGCTGCAATCGGACATTGGCGTGCAGCACTTTCTGGTGGGCATGGTGAAGGCGCCGATCTTTGCCTTTTTGATCGCGGCCATTGGCTGCCTGGAAGGTTTCAAAGTCAGCGGCAGTGCCGAATCTGTCGGCGCGCATACCACGTCGAGCGTGGTGCAATCGATTTTTGTAGTGATCGTGCTGGATGCGGTCGCGGCGATGTTTTTCATGGAGATGGGCTGGTGAGTCGTCTACGCCGTGCGCCCACTGAGGCGGTGATTGAAGTGCGTGGCCTGTGCAATCGCTTTGGCAGCCAAAGCGTGCACGAGAACCTCGACCTGGACTTGTACAAAGGCGAGATCCTGGCGGTGGTGGGTGGCTCTGGCAGCGGTAAATCCGTGTTGTTGCGCAGCATCGTTGGCCTGCGTCGCCCCAGCGAAGGCGAAGTTCGGGTGTTCGGCAAAAACCTGCCGAGCCTGCCTGAACATGAACGCTCACTGGTGGAGCGCCGCTTTGGCGTGCTGTTCCAGAAGGGCGCGCTGTTTTCCTCGCTGACGGTGACCGAAAACGTGGCCCTGCCCTTGATCGAGCACGCCGGCCTCAGCCGCGCCGATGCCGAGCACTTGGCGGCGGTCAAGCTGGCCCTGGCGGGGTTGCCGCTGTCGGCGGCCGACAAATACCCGGCCTCGTTATCCGGCGGCATGATCAAACGTGCGGCCCTGGCCCGCGCACTGGCCCTGGACCCGGACATCCTGTTTCTGGACGAACCCACCGCCGGTCTCGACCCGATTGGCGCGGCGCAATTCGACCAACTGATCCTCACCCTGCGCGATGCGTTGGGCTTGAGTGTGTTTTTGGTCACCCACGACCTCGACACGCTGTACACCATCACCGACCGTGTGGCGGTGCTGGCGCAGAAGAAAGTGCTGGTGGCCGACGCCATCGATGTCGTGTCGGAAACGGACGACGCCTGGATTCACGAATATTTCCACGGCCCCCGAGGCCGCGCGGCATTGGATGCCGCTCAATCGCTCAACGAGGTATGACATGGAAACCCGAGCCCATCATGTGATGATCGGACTGTTCAGCGTAATTGTGGTGGTCGGCGCGATGCTGTTTGGCCTGTGGCTGGCCAAGTCCAGCGTGGATACCGCCTTCCAGGATTACGAAGTGATCTTCAACGAGGCGGTCAGCGGCCTGTCCCAGGGCAGTGCGGTGCAGTACAGCGGCATCAAGGTGGGCGACGTGATCAGCCTGCGCCTGGACCCCAAAGACCCGCGCCGCGTCCTGGCTCGCATCCGCCTGGCCGGGCAAACGCCGATCAAGGAAGACACCCAGGCCAAACTGGCCCTGACCGGCATCACCGGCACCTCGATCATCCAGCTCAGTGGCGGCACCCCGCAGAGCCCGGAGCTCAAGGGCAAGGACGGCAACCTGCCGGAAATCATCGCATCGCCATCGCCCATCGCGCGCCTGCTCAATAACAGCAACGACCTGATGACCAGCGTCAACCTGCTGCTGCACAACGCCAACCACCTGTTCTCGCGGGAAAACGTCGAACGCCTGAGCAACACCCTGGACAACCTGCAACAAACCACCGGCGCCATTGCCGAGCAACGCGGCGACATCAAGGTGGTGATGCAGCAATTGATGCAGGTGAGCAAACAGGCGGGCGCGGCGCTGGAGCAAACCACCGTGCTGATGCGTAGCGCCAATGGCTTGCTCAGCGAACAAGGCAAGCAAGCCTTCGGCAGCGCCGAGCAGGCGATGAAATCCCTGGAGCAAAGCACCGCCACCATCAATACCTTGCTGACCAATAACCAGGACTCGGTAAACAGCGGCATGCAGGGCCTTAACGAACTGGCGCCAGCCGTGCGCGAGTTGCGTGAAACCCTCGGCTCGTTGCGCGCCATCTCTCGCCGCCTGGAAGCCAACCCCAGTGGTTACCTGCTGGGCAGCGATAAGAACAAGGAGTTCACGCCATGAAGCGTGCTTACCACATGATCGTCCCTATGGCCCTGGCACTGGTCAGCGCCTGCTCGATCCTACCCAAGCCGGACCCTTCGGACGTGTACCGGCTGGCGTCCGCCCAACCGGCCAGCCAAGGCACGCCGGTGAGTTGGTCGCTGCGCGTGACCAAGCCACAGACCAGCGAGTTTCTAGACAGCCCGCGCATCGCCGTGGTGCCAGATGGCAACTTGATCAGCAACTACGCGAACTCGCGCTGGAGCGACCCGGCGCCGGTGCTGCTGCGTAATCGCCTGCTGGATGGCTTTCAGCGCGATGGGCGCGTGACATTACTGAGTACCGACGAGACCAACCTGCAAGCCGACTATGAGCTGGGCGGGCAGTTGCAGGCGTTTCAGAGCGAGTATCGGGGCAAGGCGGTGGAGGTGGTGATTCGTCTCGACGCGCGATTGGTGCGTGGACGTGATCAAAGAATTATCGCCAGCCGTCGGTTTGAAGTGAGGCAGCCGGTGAGTGACACCAAGGTGCCAGCGGTGGTGGCTGCTTTTGGCCAGGCCGGGGATCAGTTGAATAAGCAGGTGGTGGATTGGGTAGTACAACAGGGTAATACCGCGCCGAAAAAATGATTCCACCGCCCTGTAGGAGCGAGCTTGCTCGCGAAAAACCTGAGACCGCCTCGGGGAGTCTGATGCCCCGCGTCATCGTTAACGTTTTTCGCGAGCAAGCTCGCTCCTACAGGGGTGCGGCTCATGCTTAACCGAAGAACCAGTAGCACACCGAAATAGCCGCCACTACACCAGCAAACTCCGCGAACAATGCACACCCCACCGCATGCCGCGCCCGCTGGATGCCTACCGAGCCAAAGTACACCGCCAACACATAAAACGTGGTTTCCGTACTGCCCTGAATCGTCGCCGCCACCAACGCCGGGAAGCTGTCAACACCCTGGGTCTGCATGGTCTCGATCAGCATCGCCCGCGCCGCGCTGCCGGAGAACGGCTTGACCATCGCGGTCGGCAGCGCGTCGACAAAGCGCGTATCCAGGCCCGTCCAGGCCACCACATGGCGAATCCCTTCAAGACCGAACTCCAAGGCCCCCGAGGCACGCAACACGCCAACCGCGCACAGCATCGCCACCAGATAGGGCAACAGGTTCTTGGCTACGTCGAAGCCTTCCTTGGCGCCTTCCACAAAGGCCTCGTACACCTTGACCTTGCGCAACGCGCCGATCACCAGGAACAGCATGATCAAGCCAAACAGTGTGAGGTTGCCCAAGATCGACGACAAACCGGCCAGCGCCGTGGCAGACAGGGTCGCCAGCAGCGCCATGAAGCCGCCCAGCAGCAACGCGCCGGGGACCAGATAGGCCAGCACCACCGGGTCCCACAGCCGCAGGCGCTGCATGACTGCCACCGACAGCAGGCCCACCAGCGTCGACGCACTGGTGGCCAGCAGGATCGGCAGGAACACCAGCGTCGGGTCCGCAGCGCCTTGCTGGGCGCGGTACATGAAGATAGTCACCGGCAACAGCGTCAGCGAGGAGGCATTGAGCACCAGGAACAGGATCTGAGCGTTGGTCGCCGTATTGGGGATGGGGTTGAGCTCTTGCAGCGCCTTCATGGCTTTAAGGCCGATGGGCGTGGCGGCGTTGTCCAGGCCCAGGCCGTTGGCGGCAAAGTTGAGGGTGATCAAACCGATCGCGGGGTGCCCGGCGGGTACTTCCGGCATCAAGCGGCGAAACAGCGGGCCGAGGGCCTTGGCCAGCCAATCGACGATCCCGGCTTTTTCGGCGATCCGCAGAAAGCCCAGCCATAACGTCAGGGTACCGAACAGCAGCACCATGACTTCCACCGACAATTTGGCCATGGCGAAAATGCTTTCGACCATCGCCGCGAAGATCAAGGCGTTACCACCCACCAGCCATTGCGCCAGTGCTGACACCATTGCCACGACAAAGAAGCCAAGCCACAGGCCATTGAGCATCAGATAAGTCCCCCGAAAGATGGGGCGAATGATAACGGGGCTGGCAGAAACGACAAACCCCGGAATTCTCCGGGGTTTGTTTTCGATCAATCTGCAATCAGCTACGGGTGGCTTGTGCCGTAGGCAGGGCTTCCTTGCTGCGCCAGTGCGGCAAGGAATTCCAGTAGCGCTCGCCCTTGGCATCGTCGTACATGCCTTCCCAACGGGAGATAACCAGTACGGCCAAGGCGTTGCCGATCACGTTCAGGGCGGTACGCGCCATGTCCATCACACGGTCGACACCGGCGATAAACGCCAAGCCTTCCAGCGGGATGCCCACGCTGCCCAGCGTCGCCAGCAATACCACGAAGGACACGCCCGGCACGCCGGCGATACCTTTGGAGGTCACCATCAGGGTCAGTACCAGCATCAGTTGCTGGCCGATCGACAGGTCGATGCCATACAGCTGGGCAATGAAGATTGCTGCGATGCTCTGGTACAGGGTCGAACCGTCGAGGTTGAACGAATAACCGGTCGGCACCACGAAGCTGCAGATCGCTTTCGGCGCGCCGTAGGCTTCCATCTTTTCGATCACACGCGGCAGCACGGTTTCGGAGCTGGCGGTGGAGTAAGCCAATACCAACTCATCCTTGAAGATGCGGATCAGCTTGAGAATCGAGAAGCCAAACAGGCGTGCGATCAAACCCAGTACCGCGAAGGCGAAGAACAGGATCGCGACGTAAACCAGGATCACCAGCTTGGCCAATGGCAGCAGCGAGGCGAAGCCGAAGTTGGCTACAGTCACCGCGATCAGCGCGAATACACCGATAGGCGCGTACTTCATGATCATGTGGGTGACTTTGAACATGCTCTCGGACACGCCCTGGAACATGGTCACCAGCGGCTCGCGCAGCTCAGGCTTGAGGCTCGACAGCCCCAGGCCGAACAGCACCGAGAAGAAGATGATCGGCAGCATCTCGCCACGGGCAACAGCGGCGAAGATGTTCGAAGGGATCAGGTTGAGGATGGTCTCGATGAACGCATGTTCATGCTGCACTTCGGCAGCAGTCGCCTGGTACTTGGAGATATCGACGGTACCCAGAGTACTCATGTCGATGCCTGCGCCTGGGTGGAACAGGTTGGCGAGCAACAGGCCCACCACGATGGCGATGGTGGTGACGATTTCGAAGTAAAGAATGGTTTTGACGCCGATACGACCGAGCTTTTTCGCGTCGCCGACACCGGCAATACCGACGATCAGCGAAGAAATCACAATCGGGATCACGATCATCTTGATCAAGCGGATAAAGATATCGCCCGCCGGCTGCAACACATTGCTGATCCACCAGGCCTTTTCAGCACTGAAATGGTTGAGTACTGCACCGATTGCAATGCCCAGTACCAAACCGATGAGGATCTGCCAGGCGAGGCTTAGCTTTGCCTTCTTCATGTCATTACCCTTGCTTCAAGTGGACTTACGGCAAATGCGCCAGCTGCAACGCTCGAAAGCGAAAAAGTGTGTGCATCTGCCTCCATGGAAGGTCACCGCAGCGTGGCCGAAATGGCTTACTGGCAGGCGAAAAAAGGCGCAACTATTCCCATGCAAGGGAGCGACGTCTAATGCCGTAAACGCCTACCCTATGCCGAATCGGCATGGCTTTTTTTGAAAATATTTGTCCAAACGGTCAGTTCGTATCCGCCATTCAGGCGGGTGAATATGCCGTTGAGCAGCCAAATCAGGCTCGCGCAGAGATACTGGACGTCTCGGATTGGTTGGCAGAAATGTCTGAGAAATCCATCACCTAGCGCCAGAAAGATCCTATAGCGCGGATGAAAAATTCTCGATAGATGGTCACGCCGACATACCCAGTAATGGTTAGCCAGAGGCAAAAAGCAAAACTGCGGCTATGGACGGCATGAAGTGCGGGCATGAGAGTCATAAGCCCGCCGCAAGTTCAGCAAGCTTGAGGTCTTGTGAACTTGCGTCGCAGCTTTTCGCCTGACCCGGCCCTTGCGCAGGTACTCCCTGTACCCGTAGGTCACGCCGATCCTGATCGATCAGAGCAACCCGGCCCCCTGGTCATGCATCGCTCAAGGAGCGATGCAAACAGAAAGAAGCACAAAGGCTTCTTTCTATGGACGCCGGCTCCGTCAGACGGAACCTAGTACCAATTCGGATCTTTCTTGAGCTGCTCCATCAGCAGCTTTTGCATACCCTCGTCCGGCTTACCGATAAAACGGTAATCGGCGTGCCGCGTCGGGGACTTGTCCGCCGGCAAACCGGCCGGTACTTCCACCAACATGGCGTAGGCATCTTCCTTGTCGAGGCTGAAGGCAACGATCAGGCGCTTGTTCAGGCAGGTGTCTGCGGTTTCGCAGAGCGGCCCGACCAAATACTTGTCGCCATCTTCCTCAACGGCATTCATTTGCTCGGCCGTGCCCGACAGGTTCATCACCCACTCAGGCAGGCGCTCTTCTTTCTTCACCACGTCTTGCCAGGTTTCACGGTACTGCGGATCCGCGCTGAGCAATTCGTTAGCCCGGGATTGGCCGTCATTGGCGGCCAAGGCCAAGCCGCTACCGCCCAACAGCAGGGCGGCAGCAAGGGCTTTAAAAGGCAGGTTGGCCATATTCAACCTCGGCCTTTGCGACCAAAGAAGAACGAAGCGATGAACATCACCAGGAAGACCACAAACAGGATCTTGGCGATGCCGGTAGCGGTGCCAGCGATACCACCGAAGCCCAGGACTGCAGCCACAATGGCGATGATCAGAAATGTGATTGCCCAACTCAACATGGTGATTCTCCTTATGCTTCTATAGGGGTAACAGCGGTGATGCCGTGCAGCCGCTCAACACAAGCGACTTTTTTTGCCTAGAACACCCAACGGTCATGGGCCGGCAGTTCATCCAGGGTGGAACCCTGATCTACCAGGCTCAATTGCGGGGCAGTCACATCGGCGCTGGCGCTGCCAATGGAACGAAAATGGGTCTGGGTCATGGCAGGACGTTCAAATTGCGGGGCTGGCTGCGCGCGCTCTTGCCAATGCTGCAACTGCTGGCCGGCGATCAACGTGACCATCAAGGCCAGGCTGGCAAACAGGCCCTGCTGCAAGCGCAGCGGCGATACACGCAATTGGCTGAGGCTTAGGCGAGTCATACTGCATTGCTCCCGCATTCTGATTATTCGTTCATGACGCTCTTGGGGGAGATATTGCAGAGTGCATGCCAGCTTTATTGCAAAATAAAACTCAATAAAATCAAGTGGTTACACTTGATCAATGGATTCGTCGCCTAGCATCCTGCACGATGCCTCCTTGCAGGCCGTGCGAAATGCACGATGGCAAGTGGTCGGAACCAGCCACCCAGCGCACACATCGAAGGATCGAAGGGCGAACGGAAGGGAAATGCGCTCAGACGACGTCTGTAGGAAGGCGCGCAGATAGCTGCACGAAGAAGCCTTTTATGAATCAGAATAAACCATGCAACTTGCCCGATTATTCCGGGACTAAACACCATCACATTTATAGTTAAG
>NZ_LYSO01000078.1:0-28416 GCF_001728935.1 Pseudomonas sp. AP42 | reverse complement strand
TGGGCGAGGTGCCGAGTGGTGGGGCAAGAGACCTTTGGTTACTTTGGGGCTCTTTTCCAAAGTGACCCACGTCAGGGCGGAACCCTAAGTAGCCGTTACCGCAGCAATGGATATGCACACAATCCAACTGTGTTGACTGCCAGGCCGCCTTCGCGAGCAAGCCCGCTCCCACAGTTTGATTGTGGGGTGTCAGGTAGAGAAGTGTCGGCTGGTAGGCCGCCATCGCAGGCAAGCCAGCTCCCACAGTGTTCGATGTAGTGTCAGTTTCAGGAAGATGAAGTTTTATTTAGGAAACATTCAGCAACTTCTTGGCAAAATGTCGCCACTTCTAGTGTGAACGCTCACCAGGTAATCCTATGACCCGCATTTTGACCATCGAGGATGACGCCGTAACGGCCCGCGAGATTGTCGCCGAGCTGAGTAGCCATGGACTGGACGTAGATTGGGTGGACAACGGCCGCGAGGGCCTGGTCCGCGCTGTGAGTGGTGATTACGACCTGATCACCCTCGACCGCATGCTGCCCGAACTCGATGGCCTGGCCATCGTCACCACGTTGCGCACCATTGGGGTGTCTACGCCGATCCTGATGATCAGCGCCCTCTCCGATGTCGACGAGCGCGTGCGTGGCCTGCGTGCTGGCGGCGATGACTACCTGACCAAACCGTTCGCCTCGGATGAAATGGCCGCCCGTGTCGAAGTGCTGCTGCGGCGCAAAAGCACGGTCCAGGAGTTCGAAACCGCCCTGCGCGTGGCCGACCTGGAACTGAACCTGATCAGCCGCGAAGCCAGCCGTGCCGACCAGCCGCTGACCCTGCTGCCCACCGAATACAAACTGCTTGAATTCCTGATGCGCAACACTGGGCAGATCCTATCGCGGATGATGATTTTCGAGGAAGTCTGGGGCTATCACTTCGACCCCGGCACCAACCTGATCGACGTGCACATTGGCCGTCTGCGCAAAAAAATCGACCCACCGGGCCTCACGCCGCTGATCCGCACGGTACGAGGCTCGGGTTATGTCATTGCTGAACCCCTCTAAAGGCTGGCGCTCTTCCAGCAGCCGCTTGCTGGCGCTGTACAGTTCGTTGTTCGTGGCCTGGAGCTGCATCCTCATGGGGGTGCTGTACTACGAGGTGTCGGGCTACCTCAGCGACTTGTCGCGCCATTCCCTGTTGCAACGCCAGCACCTGTTCCAGCGTTTTGACGGCGAAGAGCTGGTGGAAGCGCTCACCACCAGCATGACCTTCGACATGAAGGGCGTGGACGCCTATGGCCTGTTCGATGAGCAATTTCGCCCACTGAGCGGGCCGATCCGCGCCGTACCACCCGACCTGCCGCTGGACGGCAAGATCCACGCCCTGACCAATTGCGTGCAATCCGATGACCCCAAACTGCCCAAGGACAGTTGCGACGCGGTGGCCACCCACACCGAAGACGGCCGCTGGCTGGTGTTGGTACGCGCCAACGGCTCGTTGTTCGGGGTCACACGGATTATCTGGCACGCCCTGCTGTGGGCGCTGTCCTTGACCATCATCCCCGGCGCTGCCGGCTGGCACCTGCTGCGCCGTCGCCCGTTGCGGCGCATTCGCGGGATCCAGGCCAGCGCCGAGGCCATCGTCGCCGGCGACCTCACGCACCGGTTGCCGCTGTCCAACCGGCGCGACGAACTGGACATGCTCGCCGCCATCGTCAACGCCATGCTCGACCGCATCGAAAAACTGATGAACGAGGTCAAGGGCGTGTGCGACAACATCGCCCACGACCTGCGCACCCCGCTCACCCGCTTGCGCGCCCAGCTTTACCGCATCAAGCAACAAGCCGAGGAAGACTCGGCCCACGCGGTAAAACTCGATGACGCCATCGCCGAAACCGACACGCTGATGGCGCGCTTTCGCGGACTGCTGCGCATCTCGGAACTGGAAGACCACCAGCGCCGCTCGGGCTTCCTGGTGCTGGACCCGCTGCCGTTGCTGCGCGAGCTGCATGACTTCTACCTGCCCCTGGCCGAAGAAGGCGAACTGGAGTTGGTGTTACAGGCGCCCGACTCACTGCCGTGGATTACCGGTGACCGTGCGCTGTTGTTTGAAGCCCTGGCCAACCTGCTGAGTAACTCGATCAAATTCACCCCGCCCAAGGGCAAGGTGATCCTGCGGGCGGTCAATGACCTGGGCAGTACGCGCATCGAAGTGCTCGACTCCGGGCCAGGCATTCCAGCCGCCGAGCGCGCGTCGGTGTTCCAGCGTTTCTATCGGGTCGATGAGAGTGATCAGCAAGGCGGGTTTGGTTTGGGCCTGTCGATTGTGGCGGCGATCATCAACTTGCATGGCTTCAAGCTGGAGGTCGGCACCAGTGAGTTGGGCGGCGCCCGCTTGGTACTCGAATGCCGCCAGCAACTGATGCCGGAATAGAACCCTAACGCAATGTAGGAGCGAGCTTGCTCGCGAAAAACTCACGGGCGCCGCGTTTATTCAGGAAGCGCGCGTTATCGTTGGCGTTTTTCGCGAGCAAGCTCGCTCCTACATGCGTATCCAGACCATGGGCGCTATAACACGCTGCCCATGGCCTTGATCAACGCCGGGTCACGCGCATAAATATCCGGCGCGTACACCAACTCGCCCTGGCGATCCACTTCCACGGTCCAATACCCCAACAGCACCGGTACCGGCGTGGCCAGCCTGAACTCATGGGTTTCGCCGGTCGCCAGCAGCTCGTCGGTGCGGGTGCGTTCGGCCGGCGTTACCAGCAGGTCGCGCAATAACAACGGTTGCTCGACCCGCACGCATCCGGAACTGAACGCCCGCGGGCCCTTGGTGAACAAGGGTTGGCTGGGGGTGTCGTGCAGGTACACCGAATACGGGTTGGGAAAGCGCATCACAATCTTGCCCAACGGGTTACGCGGGCCGGCCTGTTGGCGCAGCAGGATATTGCCCGGGCGTGCCCAGTCGACCTGGTCGGGGGTCAACGGGTGACCTTCGGCGTCGAGCACTTGCAGGTTTTGCTGGCGCAGGTATTCAGGGTTGAGACGGATGGCCGGCAGCTTGTCCTCGCGCATGATGGTCGGCGGGATGGTCCAGGTGGGGTTGAGGGTCAGCCGGGTGATGCGCGACTTGAGCAACGGCGTCTGGCGCTCGGCACGGCCTACTTGCAGGCGGGTTTGCCACACTGGGATGCCGCTCTGGTACACGCTCAGTTGCGCGGCGGCCACATTGACCACGACGCCTTCAGGCTCCAGGTCCTGGGCCAGCCAACGGAAACGCTCCAGGTTGATGCGCAGCTGTTCACGACGCATCGTCGGGCTGATATTGAGTTCGGCCACGGTGCCGGCGCCGATCACGCCGTCGGCCTGCAACGAGTGACTGAGCTGGAAGGCCTTCACCGCTTTAACCAGTTCGCCCTGATATTGCTTGCCGTTGCCGCTGGGCAACTGGGCCAGGTAGCCACCGTTGTGCAGGCGCCGCGCCAACTCCGGCACGCGGGGGTCGTTCATCCCCGGGCGCAACAGCGCGCCCTCAGCGACCGGGTCCCACTGGGGCAGCGGTTGCTGGCGCACGCCGGCATAGGCATTGCGCAGGCTGCGGTACAAATCGGCGCTGGGCCGCGCCTGGTCGAAGGCTTGGGCCATGTCGTGCAGGCCCGTGGCGGCGAACGCCAGTACCTCGGCATTCGGGTCGCCACTGGGTGGCTGGGAATGCCAGAGGGGCTCAAAACGCGATTGCTGCAGGCGCCCGTAGTGCAAATCCTGCAGAGCTTGCAGGTACTGCTGGCTGTTGGCGATATCGCTGCACAGTACGTTGGCCGTTGCATCCGCCGCAGGCAAGCTATAGTGGGTGGGGTCCAGGCCATCGTCGGCAAGCATCAGCAACTGGGCATGCAAGGCTTGCCGGCGTTCGTCAGCCGCCCATAGCGGGGCATCGCCCTGCTGCTGGTAAAAGGCTTGCAGGCGCGCCAACGCGGCGGCATCGATACGCGGCGCAAGCTGCGGGCAGACACTGGTCAACTGCGCCAAGGCCTGTTGCAGCGGCGCCAACGCGACCGGTGCGGGGGTGGTGACGGGCAAGGGTTCAACCGGCAGCGTTTGGGCTGTAGCGACCAATGGTGCAACGAGCAGGCAAATGCTCAAGTAACATGCGTGTTTTTTGAACAATTGACTTAGCTCCACTCCACAGCGGGGACTCGACTGTAGATGCTGACTTTTATACGCAGGCGCAGGCTAACCAGCCTGGGCTTGATCACCGGGTGCCTGGCTTTATTGAGCAATGTTGCGCTCGCCGCCAATGGCCCCTCTCCTTCCCTGTATAGCAGCCTGGCGCGCTCTGCTCCAGAACTCAATCCCACCGTCCTCAAAAGCGCCCTGAGCGCCGTGCAGTGCGCGGTCAATAACGGCGAGGAACGTTCCGATCGCCTAGCGGTTATTGACTACTCCCAGCCCTCGACCGCCCGTCGCCTGTGGATCTTCGACCTGCGCAAAAAGACCCTGGTTTTGCGCGACCTGGTAGCCCACGGCGCCAAGTCCGGGGAAAACTTCGCCACCCAGTTCTCCAATCTCGAGGGCAGCCACCAGTCGAGCCTGGGGTTGTTCCGCACCCAGGAAAGCTACCTGGGTGCCCATGGTTACTCGTTGCGCATGGACGGTCTGGAACCCGGCTTCAATGACCAGGCCCGCGACCGCGCCATCGTGATTCATGCCGCCGACTACGTCAGCCCCTTATGGAGCAAGCGCGAAGGCCGCATCGGCCGCAGCCAGGGTTGCCCAGCCGTGCGCCCGCAAGTTGCCCGTCAAGTGGTGGACAAGCTCAAGGACGGGCAGTTCATGTTTTCGTGGTACCCCGACCAGCGCTGGCTGAAGTCATCGACCTACCTCAATTGCAAACCCCAACAGGTGGCGAGTAGTCGTACAATCCGTGGCGGATAGCCTGTCCCCATAGATAAAAGAGAGCGTCGCATGCTTCTACACACCTCCACCTGGATCGAAATCGGGCAGTTCCTGGAACGCAGCCGCACGGTGGTGATTCCCATCGGCTCCAACGAGCAACATGGCCCCACCGGCCTGCTGGGCACTGACTGGATGTGCCCGGAGATCATCGCCCACCACGCCCAGAAGCACGCCGACATCCTCGTCGGCCCGACCTTCAATATCGGCATGGCCCAACACCACCTGGGCTTTCCCGGCACCATCTCCCTGCGCCCTTCCACCTTTATCGCCGCGATTGGCGACTGGGTGCGCTCGCTGGCCGGGCATGGTTTCGAAAAGATCCTGTTCCTCAACGGCCACGGCGGCAATATCGCCACGATTGAAGCGGCGTTCTCAGAGCTGTACGCCGAAGCCAGCTTCGCCCGCCGCCCGGCCGGTTTCGCGCTGAAGCTGGTGAACTGGTGGGACCTGGAAGGCGTCACGGACCTGGCCCAGCGTCAATTCCCGGTCGGGCATGGCAGCCACGCCACACCGTCGGAAATTGCCGTGACGCAGTGGGCGTATCCCGACTCGATCAAGTCTGCCGAGTACTCACCGCAAATCGCCAATACCGGCCCGATTCGCGAAGCCCTGGACTTCCGTGCGCGCTTCCCTGACGGCCGCATGGGCTCGGACCCGGCGTTGGCTACCGTGGAGAAAGGCGGTGAGTTGGTGGCGTTGGCGGCGCAAGGGCTGGTCAAGACCGTCGACAGCTTCAGCAACGAAGCCAAACCCTGATCCAAATGGGGCCAATACCCTGTAGGAGCGAGCTTGCTCGCGAAAAACTCATAGGCGCCGCGTTTATTCAGGAAGCCCGCGTTATCGTTGACGTTTTTCGCGAGCAAGCTCGCTCCTACAGGGTGGGTTTGCGTTGTGCCTGGGTTTATTTGCAATCCTGGGCGGCCTGCTCAAGCCGTGACGGCTTGATCGCCGAAGCCAACGGCTTGCGCTCGTACAGGAACACCTTGGTGCCGTCCTGGGACTTGTAGGCCTCCAGCACATCATCGGCGGCAATCTTGCTGGTCAACAGCACCTTGGCGTGCCGCGAGTTCTGGGTGACGGTCGAAGTGATGCCGTGCTTTTCCAGCTTGGGCAATACGCATTGCACATAGCCGTCGGGGGTTTTATCGGTTTGCAGGGTCAGCGATGGGGCATTGGGCGCCGTGATACAGCCGGTCAGCAATAACGAAGCACAAGCCAGGGCCGGGGCGAAGAAAGAGCGCATATACATTCCTGAAAATAACCAATAGGGTTCACAACCATTCGCGGGTCAACCTGCGCGAACCAGGGCCTTGAGCGACGCATCGAACTGCTTCAGGGCATCTTGCTGTACATCGCGTTGTTGCTCGATCAGTGCAGCAATCTCCGGGGCCGCCTTGTCGTGCACCCACACGGACGGCACGTGCTTGTCCACCGAGCCTTCGGCCTTGGCGATAAACTGCAGGTTCGCATCAAAGAAGCGTGCGACAAAGCGTGCTTCGACCCGGTCATTACGCTGGGTCAGCAATTGGTTATGGGTATCGAGCACCACCACCACATCCGGGTGCGCCTGCACCAGGGCATCCAGGCTGCTATAAACCGTCACCGAGAAAAAAGTGCCCTGCAACGAGTGCATCAACCAGTCAATCGCCAGTTCCGGATCGGAGCTGTTGACGAACGCCTCGCGAATCCGCCCATCCAGGGCATCCTTGGCGCCGTTCAGCGCCATGGCGTGGTAGCGTTCAAGGTAGCTGAGGTTGTCGCGGGTGTTTTCACTGAACAACACCCCCACCGACTGGCCACGCTGCAGGGAGTCTACGCTACCCACCAGTGGCAGCAAATGGCCTGTACGCACTTCATCGGCCATCGCCGGGGTGGTCATGACCGCGGTGCCCAGCATCAGGGCCATCAAAGCCAACTGGATAATCGTCCTCATCGCGCATTTTCCTTGGGCTGCGTCTCGATGTGCAGATTCTGCGCGTTTGGCGAAAAAACAGAACTTGTGATCCTTGATGGTGACTATCATTTGAACCGATAGTGTCAGGCCGCCCATAAAATCTATAAGGACCCCGCCATGAAGCCCTACCAGAAAATCTTCGATCGTATCCGCGAGGCAGTACTGCCAGAGTTTCGCGAGCGAGTCGCCGACTACCTGGTCGAGTACGAAACCGTGTTGCTGGACTCACACGCCGACGCCGCGCAAAGCAGCGCCAGCGCCCATCAACTGCGCGGCTACTTGCGCGGCTTGAACACCATGCGCGTGCTGGGCATGGCCGATTGGGAAGACCTCGACCGGCGGGTTGCCCAGCATCAGCCACAGCTAGAGCGCGGGCCGTCGTAGCTCAACCCACTCGCGCACTGACGGCCGCTGCCACTGGCGCTGCGCGTAGGCCACCAACTGCGCGGGTACGGCGTCACCGTTGAGGATCAGGCGATTGAGCATCACCGCCAGGTCCACATCGGCAATCGACCACTGGCCGCACAGGTACTCGCGGTTATCCGCCAGTAAGGCTTGCGCGGCGCTGATCAACTTGGTCGCGGCGGCTTGAGCCTCTGCTGACAATGGCGGCCTCTTCTGCCCACAGAACACCACCAGCGTCGAGCGCTCCTGGCGAATCGGCAGCAGGTCGCTGCGCAGCCACGCCTGGACCTGTCGCGCCCTCGCC
The DNA here is from genome assembly GCF_001728935.1 of Pseudomonas sp. AP42. NCBI lineage: Bacteria > Pseudomonadati > Pseudomonadota > Gammaproteobacteria > Pseudomonadales > Pseudomonadaceae > Pseudomonas > Pseudomonas sp. AP42. Next base: position 20,819 of record NZ_LYSO01000078.1, on the reverse strand, counting down.
CGCTGCTGTACATCCGCCGGGTACACACTGGTCTCGGGGTAGGCCTGGTCCAGGTACTCGGTGATGGCCGAAGATTCCGACAGCGCAAAATCACCGTCTACCAGGGTCGGTACTCGCTGGGTCAGGGAGCGCAAGGCGAAATCTGTCGCCTGGTTCTGCCCGGCATCGAGGTCCAGGGTGAGGGTCTCGAACGCCAGGCCTTTTTCGCGCAAGGCGACAAACACCGACATGGCATAAGGGCTGGTAAACAGCGAATCAACGTAGAGGTGCAGCGGGCCTTGGCTCATGGGCAATCTCCTGGGGTGAGCAATAACGCTACGAGATCCGGGCCGATAAAGACAATGCAGGGTTTTTATGGGGGCATTCCTGGCGGGAATAGCGCGGGTAGTGGCAATATTATGGCTACCGCTGATTTTCAAGGAAGGAACAGCACATGAAACAAGCAGTTGTGGTTATCCACGGCATCGGCGAGCAGCGCCCAATGGACACCTTGCGCGGCTTTGTCGAAGCGATGATCCCCACGGACACCCCCGATGGCAAACCTCTGTACTGGAGCAAGCCGGATCGGCTGTCGCGCAACTTCGACCTGCGCGTACTGAAGTCCTCGGGCCGCACCTCTACAGATTTCTATGAGTACTACTGGGCCCACAAGATGCAGGGCACCAAGCTCGGCCATCTGCTGGGCTGGCTGTGGGACATCTTCAAGCGCCCGCGTCGCGACATTCCCGACGCCATCGTGCCGATCTGGCGCAGCACGCGCTGGACGGTGCTGGTATTACTGCTATTGATTGCCAGCGGCGCACTGGCCGCAGCCTGGGGTCAGTTGCCCGCCAACGACAACCCCTTCGCGCTGATCCCCCTGCTGCTCGCGGCCATGGGACTGGGGCTGCGCTATTCGGCGCTGGCGTACCTGGGAGACGCCGCGCGCTACTTAAGCCCCAACCCGCAGAACGTAATGGTGCGCGAGCAGATCCGTGCTGATGGTGTAGACCTGCTGCGCGCCCTGCACAATCAGGGTGACTACGAGCGCATCATCGTCGTGGGCCACAGCTTGGGCAGCGTGATTGCCTACGACATCGTCGGCTACCTCTGGCATGAATACCACGACCAATTGACCCAACTGAACCCCAGCAACCGTGAGCTGGCGGCCCGTTATGCCAACCGCGAACCGCTGCAACCGGTGGTCAAGGAAGCCCTGCCCGCAGCCGGCGCCTTGCTGGACGGCAGCCTGGGCAGCCTGTTGAATTTTCGTCAGCAACAGGCCGAGGCGTTCGTTGAACAGCGCGGCCTGGGCAACCCCTGGCGCATCACCGACCTGGTCACCGTCGGCAGCCCGATGGCCCACGCCAGCCTGTTGCTGGGCCGCAGCGTCAGTGACTTCCAGCAGCGCATGGAGCGCCGCGAAGCCCCAGCCTGCCCCCCTACCCCAGACGCCCTAGGCTACGGCTACAACGCCCGCCAACCGCTGATGCTCGGCCAAAAGCCCTTCACCCCGCACTACCTGCACCACGCCGCAGCCTTTGCCGTCACGCGCTGGACCAACCTGTACTTCCCTGCCCCCTTCGGCGTATTCGGCGACATCGTCGGCGGCCCGGTCAAGCCGGTGATGGGCGGCGGCGTGCTGGACTTGCCGGTGACCGTGGGCAATGGCAAAGGCTGGCTGGCCAGATCCTGGCTCAGCCACACCCATTACTGGAGCGAACGAGGCGGTACACAGGGTTACCTCAGTGCACTGGGCAAGGATGAACAGGCGATCACCCAAGGCCCGCGCCCTTCGGCCACTGAAGCGTTGCGGTGGGCGATTGACCTTAAGGGGGTACGGCGGTTTCGCCGTACGAAGGTAGAGCAGCGGGCGGCGGCGGCAGAAGCCTGAGAGTCCTCCTATCAGTCCTCTTGCACTGACAGGAGAACCGTCAACAACGCCCCCACCCCTAAACTTAAAGCGAGTAAAGCTACGCCCTGCGTGCCAAGAGGAATGAGCAATGACGCCAACGTTCCGAACAGCAGGGCTACCAGCTGTTGTAAAAAACTGAACAGCATCATTGACTCCATTCCAGGGTATTTTTTTACTGCAAGAGACGCGACACAGGGATACATCATTGCCTGGGCATACCAGGCTGCAAAATATGCCAGCACCGTAAATTGGCGATCCAAATATCCAAAAGTTGTAAATAGAAATACTGACGTCGCTACAACCAACACACTACTACCTGTGATTGAAAGTGCATAAACACTCGTAAAATTCAATGCATACCTTACAGTCAGCGCCCCCGAAAAATAGGCGAGCCCTAGCCATACTCCGAGCATTCCGTATTGCACACTTCCCCACCCCAAAAGCACGTCAAAGACAAAGACGCCCACACCTTGATACACGACAAACACCCCATAGCTACATCCACCGACTATGACCGGCAAATAAAAGCTGGGCCGACTGATGATGCCTGCATACCCTGAACAGCTGACGCGACGCGTTCTATCCATGTCCAGAACCGACAAAACCCCTGCTGCCAGCAGCACTAGGACAAGGGTTATAACTGAGCCAAAAACCATGATTACTGCCACTACTTCCCAGCGAAAAAAAGAAATTAAAAAGCCGCCTGCGAGTTGTCCTACCACCAAGGCAAAAACAAATGAATAGGATAAAAAAGACAACTGCTTCGCCAGGCGTGCTCCCGAGTAGATCTCGGTTAACAATGCGCGCCCAATTAAGGCTGCTCCACCACCGCCAATGCCTTGGAGCAGCCTGGAAAGATAAAAACCATCATTATCATGGACCCATATAGATAAAATACTTCCGCTAAAGAAGACGCCACAAAACCCCAGCAGAACGACTGACCGGCCAAAAAATCGAATAAGTTGTACGGCAAAAACCAACGGAACTGCGGTACCGCCCAAATAGATTAGTAAGGCAGTGTAGCCTTCGGCATCACTCATACCGAAAGCATCAACAATATCAGGCGTGACGGGCAAATAAAGCGTCACGCCCAACTGAGCCATCATGGTAGTACTACAGGCTAAAGTCAGCACCCTTACCTTCGACTGCACGTGCCCCCCACCAAACTTAGTTAATTTGGCAGCGATGTTTTAACACGCGAGAGCATTTTACAAGCAGACAAAGTATGGGATTAGCCCCAAAACTTTGTAGGCTATTTCCTCAGGTAACAATGACTACGGTTAAGCTCCATACTAGCCAACGCAACACATCGGGGACCCGTTAAAGGCGCTTGAGCAAGCGCCCCCTCCTGTACCTATCCCGCAAACCCACCCTCATCCAAAAAAACCTGTTCCGCAGCGGTGGTCGTCCTCCCCAACACCCCATTGCGATGCGGAAACCGCCCGAACCGCTCAATGATATCGGCATGCTCCTTGGCCCAGTGATAGGTGCTGTCATCCAGCTGCCGGTTCAGGGCCAGAGACCGTTGCTGGTCCTGCGGATCTTCCGAATGTTCAAAAGGCAAATAGCAGAACGCACGCAATTGAGGTTCAACCTGTTGATCCAACCCCGCGTCCACCATCTTTCGCGCATACAACCGGGCCAGCGGGTCGGTGGCGAACATGTGCGCCGTGCCGCGAAAGGCGTTGCGCGGGTACTGGTCCAGCAGGATCAGTAGCGCCAGCGCGCCATCCGCCGTGGTCAACCAGTCTTCGAGTTCACGCCTCGCCGCCTGCATATGGGTGGCGTGGAAGCTGTCACGAAAGGCTGTATCGAACGCCTCGTCCTTGGCGAACCAGCGCTTGGGCCCCGCCTGTTTCCAGAACGCGATTACGGCTTCGGCCGATTGTGAAGTCATGCTTACCTCGCTTAATGTTATAGAATAACGTCAATATTGTGCCTGCGTGTGATCCTCAACTTATGACTGACGCTATGACTTTACGCAAACGCCTGTTGTCCATCGATGCCCTGCGCGGCCTGGTGATCCTGTTCATGTTGCTGGACCACGTGCGGGAAACCTTCTTGCTGCACCGCCAGGTCAGCGACCCCATGAGCATTGACAGCACCGAGCCAGCGTTGTTTTTCAGCCGCACCCTCGCCCACCTGTGTGCGCCGGTGTTTGTGCTGCTTACCGGATTGTCGGCGTGGCTGTATGGCCAGAAATATCAGGGCCGTCGCGACGTGTCGGCATTTTTGTTCAAGCGCGGGCTGTTCCTGGTGGTGCTGGAGTTCACCCTGGTCAACTTCGCGTGGACCTTCCAACTGCCGCCCAGCGTGATCTATATGCAAGTGATCTGGGCCATCGGCATCAGCATGATCGCCCTTGCCGCGCTGGTCTGGCTGCCGCGCGCCTGGCTGATCGGCGTGGCGCTGGTGATTATCGCCGGGCACAACCTGTTGGATGGGCTGCACTTTGCAGCGGGTTCGATGTGGCATGTGCCGTGGACGATCTTGCATGAACGCAACTGGATTGAAGTGTCTGACAACCTGCGCCTGCGCACCACCTACCCGGTACTGCCATGGATCGGTGTGATTGCCCTGGGCTACGGCCTCGGGCCATGGTTTGCCAATGCCACACTGCCGGCTGTGCGTCAGCGTTATTTGCTGATAGCGGGGGTGGGCGCGTTGGTGGGTTTTGGGCTGTTGCGCGCGCTCAATGGCTACGGCGAGCAGCCTTGGCAGGTGTATGACAGCGGCGTGCTGACGCTGATGAGCTTTTTCAACATCACCAAGTACCCGCCTTCGCTGTTGTTCCTGGCGTTGACCCTGGGGATTGGCTTGCTGTTGCTGCTGGCATTTGAACGCGCCGGGCATAAGCGCTGGATCGGCGTGCTGGCAGTGTTCGGCGCGGCGCCGATGTTCTTTTATCTGTTGCACCTCTACGTATTGAAAATCCTCTATGTCGCCTGCGTTGCGCTGTTTGGCCTCAACCATGGCAATTATTTTGGCTTCGACGGTATCGGTGCGGTGTGGTTGGCAGCGCTGCTGTTGCCGATTGCCCTGTACTTGCCGGTGCGCTGGTTCGCCGGCCTGAAAGCCCGGCGGCGCGACCTGGCGTGGCTCAAATACCTCTGACCTGATGCTGGCAACTGTGGGAGCGGGCTTGCTCGCGAAGGCGGTGCGTCAGCCACTGCTGCTGTGACTGAAAGACCGCCTTCGCGAGCAAGCCCGCTCCCACAGTTTTAACCGCGCCGGGCTCAGGAATCAGGCCAGTTCGGCACGCAGTTGGCGAGCGGCGGTGACCATATGAATGAGCGCCGCCTCGGTCTCCGGCCAGCCGCGCGTCTTCAAGCCGCAATCAGGGTTCACCCATAGACGCTCTGCCGGAATCCGCTTGGCGGCCTTGCGCAGCAAATTGGCCATTTCCGAGGCATCCGGCACCCGTGGCGAGTGGATGTCGTAGACCCCCGGGCCGATCTCATTCGGGTAGGCGAAGGCTTCGAACGCGTCGAGCAGCTCCATGTCCGAGCGTGAGGTTTCGATGGTGATCACGTCGGCATCCATGGCGGCGATGGACTCGATCACGTCGTTGAATTCGCTGTAGCACATGTGGGTGTGGATCTGGGTTTCATCGCCCACGCCACTGGCGCACAGGCGGAACACTTCGGTGGCCCAGTCCAGGTAGTGCTGCCACTGCGCCTGGCGCAACGGCAAGCCTTCACGAAAGGCCGCTTCGTCGATCTGCACGATCTTGATGCCGGCCGCTTCCAGGTCCACCACTTCGTCACGAATCGCCAGGGCCAGTTGCCGGGCCTGCATTTCGCGGCTCAGGTCTTCCCGTGGGAACGACCACATCAGCATGGTCACCGGGCCTGTGAGCATGCCCTTCATCACTTTGTCGGTGAGCCCTTGGGCATAGCGAATCCACTCCACGGTCATGGCGTTCGGGCGGCTCAAGTCGCCGACAATCACCGCGGGTTTCACACAGCGCGAACCATAGCTCTGCACCCAGCCAAACCGGGTGAACGCGTAGCCATCCAGTTGCTCGGCAAAGTACTCGACCATGTCGTTACGCTCGGCTTCACCATGCACCAGCACATCCAGCCCAAGATTTTCCTGCACCTCAACCGCATGCTTGATCTCACTGTGCATGGCTTCGATGTATTCGGCTTCGCTCAACTTGCCAGCCTTATACGACTGGCGCGCCAGGCGGATCGAAGCGGTCTGTGGGAACGAGCCGATGGTGGTGGTCGGGAACAGTGGCAGGTTAAGCCCGGCCCGCTGTTTTTCGATGCGCTGGGCAAATGGCGACTGACGCTGGCTATCCTGGGCAGTGATGGCGGCGACACGGGCCTGAACAGCGGGTTTATGGATACGTGACGATGCAGCACGAGCCCCCTGCACGGCGCGGCTTTCGGCCAGGGCGGCGAGTACGTCAGGTGCTGACGGCTGGTCAACCGCCTTGGCCAGTAGCGCCACTTCCGCGCACTTTTGTACGGCAAAGGCCAGCCAGCTTTTCAGTTCGGCATCCAACTGATCTTCCCGCTCAAGATCCACCGGGCTGTGCAGCAGCGAGCAGGACGGCGCGACCCACAGGCGATCGCCCAATTTCTCATGGGCATGCTGCAAGGTAGCCAGGGCTTTTTCCAGGTCGCAGCGCCACACGTTTCGGCCGTTGACCACACCCAGGGACAGCACCTTGTACGCTGGCAGGCGGTCGAGGATGGTCGGGTACTGGTCCGGTGCACGCACCAGGTCGATATGCAAGCCATCCACCGGCAGGTTGGCGGCCAGGCCGAGGTTTTCTTCCAGGCCGCCGAAGTAAGTGGCCACCAATTTTTTCAGCGGGTCGCGCTGGATCAGGTTATAGGCGCGCTCAAAAGCGTTCTTCCACTCCTGGGGCAGATCAAGCGCCAGGATCGGCTCGTCGATCTGCACCCACTCCACGCCCAATTCGGCCAGGCGCTGGAAGATCTGGCCATACAGCGGCAGCAGTCGCTCGAGCAGGTCGAGCTTGTCGAAGTCAGCGCCCTTGGCCTTGCCCAGCCACAAGTAGGTCAGCGGGCCGATCACCACCGGCTTGACACGGTGCCCCAGGTCGAGCGCTTCCTGGACCTCTTCGAACAGTTGGTCCCACGCCAGGTGGAACTGCTGATCGACGCTGAACTCCGGCACCAGATAGTGATAGTTGGTATCGAAACACTTGGTCATCTCCTGGGCATGGGCACCGCCGCAGCAGCTGTCACTGACGCCACGGGCCATGGCGAACAAGGTATGCAGAGTGGCCTGGCCATCGGCCGGGCGGAACCGCTCAGGGACCACGCCGAACATCAGAGAGTGGGTCAGCACCTGGTCGTACCAGGCAAAATCACCCACCGGCAACAGTTCGATGCCGGCTTGCTGTTGCAGCGCCCAGTGGGTGCTGCGCAAATCACGGCCAACGGCGCGCAGGCCGGCTTCGTCAAGCTCACCCTTCCAGAACGCTTCCTGCGCTTTTTTCAGTTCACGATCGCGTCCAATGCGTGGAAACCCGAGGGAATGAGCGACTGCCATGACTTACAACTCCAATGGTCTGATTGATGGCGGTCATTGTCGGCAGAGGGATGTCTTGAGACAAACTCATTTTGTTCTAGATCATCACAAGATTTGCTCACGTTTAGGTGGACAGGATATTGGCGGCGCTACTGTGGGGGTTTGTGTTGCCAGGGCGGCCGTCATCGCGGCCTCGCTTGGGCTCGAGCGCTCCCACAGTTTGGGCGGGGTGATTCTTATGAACGGTCATACTTACGCCCTATGCTTAACGTGGCGCGCAAAATCCGCCGGCTAACCTTTCGATCTGTTCCAAGTGCGGGCACAATGCGTGTCCTTTTTTGGCAGGCACCGCCGCAGGCTCTCAAAAATGATCAAAACGCCGTACTACCTCATCGATAAACAGAAGCTTCTGGTCAACATGCAGAAGATTGCCTACGTGCGCGAACAGTCTGGCGCCAAGGCTCTGCTGGCGCTCAAGTGCTTTGCCACCTGGTCGGTGTTCGACTTGATGCAGCAATACATGGACGGCACCACCTCGTCGTCGCTGTATGAACTCAAGCTCGGTCGCCAGAAGTTCGAAGGTGAAGCGCACGCCTACAGCGTGGCCTGGGCCGACGATGAAATCGAAGAGATGCTGGAGAACTGCGACAAGATCATCTTCAACTCCATCAGCCAACTGCAGCGTTTTGCCGAACGCAGCGAAGGCAAGACCCGCGGCCTGCGTGTGAACCCACAGGTGAGCAGCTCTGACTACCTGCTGGCCGACCCGGCGCGCCCGTTCAGCCGCCTGGGCGAATGGGACCCGGTGAAAATCGATGGCGTGATCGATCAGATCTCCGGCTTCATGTTCCACAACAACTGCGAGAACGGCGACTTCAGCCTGTTCGACAAGATGCTCGGCACCATCGAAGAACGCTTCGGTGCGCTGTTGCACAAGGTCAAGTGGGTCAGCCTCGGCGGCGGCATCCATTTCACCGGTGAAGGCTATGCGTTGGACGCGTTCTGCGCACGGCTCAAAGCCTTCTCCGAGAAGTACGGTGTGCAGGTCTACCTGGAACCCGGCGAAGCGGCGATCACCAACAGCGCCTCCCTGGAAGTCACCGTGCTCGACACCCTCTACAACGGCAAGAATCTCGCCGTGGTAGACAGCTCCATCGAAGCCCACCTGCTGGACCTGCTGATCTACCGCCTCAACGCCAAACTGGCGCCGAGCGAGGGTGAACACACCTACATGGTGTGCGGCAAATCCTGCCTGGCTGGAGACATCTTCGGCGAGTATCAATTTGATCGTCCGCTGGCCATCGGCGATCGGCTGTCGTTCATCGACACCGCAGGCTACACCATGGTCAAGAAAAACTGGTTCAACGGCCTGAAAATGCCGTCCATCGTAGTGAAACAACTCGACGGTACAGTCGAGGTGGTTCGTGAATTTGGTTACGACGACTACCTGTCCAGCCTGTCCTGAGCTGGCGGATAAAGGAGAGATAAAGCAATTGAAAAAGAACGTTCTTATCATTGGTGCAGGAGGTGTCGCCAAGGTGGTGGCCCACAAGTGCGCGCAGCACAACGACGAACTCGGTCGTATTGCTATCGCGTCGCGCAACATCTCCAAATGCCAGGCCATCATCGACAGCGTCAAGGCCAAGGGTAGCCTCAAGGTTCCCGCCGATATCCAAGCCTTCGCGCTGAACGCCCTGGACGTGGAAGCGACCAAGGCCCTGATCCGCGAGACCGAATCGCAGATCGTCATCAACGTCGGCTCCGCGTTCCTCAACATGTCGGTATTGCGTGCCTGCATCGACACGGGCGTGGCTTACCTCGACACTGCCATCCACGAAGAGCCGGGCAAGGTCTGCGAGACCCCGCCGTGGTACGGCAACTACGAGTGGAACCACCTGCAAGAGTGCAAACAGAAGAACATCACCGCAATCCTTGGCGTGGGCTTCGACCCAGGTGTCGTCAACGCGTATGCCGCGCTGGCGCAGCAACAGCATTTCGACCGCATTGATTCGATCGACATTCTCGACGTCAATGCCGGCTCCCATGGCAAATACTTCGCCACCAATTTCGATCCGGAAATCAACTTCCGCGAATTCACCGGGCAGGTGTGGAGCTGGCAGAACAGCCAGTGGACCAGCAACACCATGTTCGAAGTCAAACGCACCGACGACCTGCCAGTAGTCGGTTCGCAGAACCTCTACCTCACCGGCCACGATGAAGTGCACTCGCTGTCGAAAAACCTCGACGTGCCCAACGTGCGTTTCTGGATGAGCTTCGGCGAACACTACATCAACGTGTTCACCGTGCTGAAAAACCTCGGCCTGCTCTCCGAACAGCCGGTCAAGACGGCCGAAGGCCTGGAAGTGGTGCCGTTGAAAGTGGTCAAGGCCGTGCTGCCCGACCCGTCTTCGCTTGCGCCTGGCTACACCGGCAAGACCTGCATCGGTGACCTGGTCAAAGGCACCAAGGATGGCCAGCCGCGTGAGATGTTCATCTATAACGTGGCTGATCACGAAGAGGCCTATGCCGAGACCGACAGCCAGGGCATCTCCTACACCGCAGGCGTACCACCGGTAGCCGCTGCGCTGCTGGTTGCGCGTGGCGAGTGGGATGTCAAGCACATGGCCAACGTCGAGGAACTGCCGGCTGAGCCGTTCCTCAAGGCGCTGGATGTGATGGGCTTGCCGACTCGGATCAAAGACGAGCACGGTGATCGGGCCTGGGATGCGACGGCCTGATAGGCCATAGCTGACCGAGCAAAAGAATGCGCCCCCAGGGGCGCATTTTTTGTTTGGGCTCACCCACAGTTCAAAGAACAATACAGATTCAAAATGTGGGAGCGGGCTTGCTCGCGAAGGCGGTGTGTCAGTCACTGAGTTTTCAACTGAACCACCGCTTTCGCAGGCAAGCCAGCTCCCACATTGGCCATGTGTTGCCCACAGAATCAGCGCCTGGCACCGATCCCCTGTGGGAGCGGGCTTGCTCGCGAAGGCGGTTTGTCAGTCAATGATTTTTCCACTGAACCACCACCATCGCAGGCAAGCCAGCTCCCACAATGAGTCGCCGGTGTATCCGGGGCTTCGGTTCATTCCAGGTTCCGCGCCGGACTATTCAGCGCCCTTGAGCACTGCAACAGCACCGGGGCTCACATTGGCGCAGGCGTGGCCTGATATAGCCTGTTGGATCGATGAGAACGTCGGTTAAACCACCAATCGCTTCTGAAGAAACTGTCAACTTCAACAGGTTACCGACTCCGTGAATGCCGTTAGTCTGAGCGAGCCAGTCATCGATTGGCTCACCCATTCACCATGTGCGAAAGGAATCGTCCATGAAACGGCAAACCTCTTCAAACACCCTCACGGCACGCTTGGCTGGCCTGGTCTATAGCACCTGCTGCTACCTGGTGTTCTTATTCACCCTGCTGTACATGATGGGCTTCGTAGGGGCTGTGGTCGTGCCCAAACACATCGACTCCGGCGCGCGCATCGACTGGGCGCAGGCACTCATGATCAATGCGTCACTGATCATTGTGTTTGGTGTCCAGCACAGCAGCATGGCGCGTAAACGCTTCAAGCGCTGGCTGGCAGTCTTCGCCCCGGCAGCGGTGGAGCGTTCCAGCTATGTGCTGCTCTCCAGCCTGATGCTCGCGCTGCTGTTCTGGCAGTGGCGGCCTATTACGCACACCGTTTGGGCGGTTGACGCCGCCTGGGCCAAGGCACTGCTGACCGGCCTGTTCTGGCTGGGCTGGGGCATCGTGGTGCTGGCAACTTTCTTGATCAGTCACTTCGAGTTGTTCGGGCTGAAGCAGGCCATTGATCGCTGGCGCAACGCCCCACCCTCAGGCCTGACATTCCGGACGCCGCTGCTCTACAAAGTCGTGCGTCATCCGCTGTACCTAGGCTTCCTGATCGCCTTTTGGGCAACGCCGCATATGACCGTTGGGCATCTGCTGTTTGCGCTGGGGATGTCGGTGTATCTCTTCATCGGCGCCAGCTTCGAAGAACGGGATTTGGTGGCGCTGTTTGGTGAGCGTTATCGGCGTTATCAGCGTGAGGTGGGCATGGTCGTGCCACGCCTCAACAAACCCCGCCAATAACCCACTGTAGGAGCGAGCTTGCTCGCGAAGATCGTCAACGATGACGCGGGCAACCTGGATGACCGCAGGGCCTGGGCGTTTTTCGCGAGCAAGCTCGCTCCTACAGTGACCGTTCCCAAGCTCTGCATGCCCGGGCGCTCTGCGTCAGGCTGTGCCAGGTGACGCCGAGCGTCACTGCATGCATTACCACGCAGAGCGTGGGACCGACCGAATAGCGGCATCTACACACTGAAATATGCCACGCAAGCATTCAGTAAAGGGAGCCGGAAGGGGATTCTTATGAAGTAACGTTATAAAAAACTGTCATTTCCTACAGGTTCTCGTAAGAGAACTTTCACTCAGTATGACTGCGTATCACTTTACTCTCTCGCTACTTATCAGGAAATGCCCATGACCTACTCTCTATCCGGAAACTACGACGGCGGATCCAGTAACGTATTCCGTCTGACTATTAAAAAGTTCGATCAGTTAGCAGGTTCCTTCAGTGGAGAATTTCATTATTTGCTTACCGGCATATCGGAGCCCGTCAGTGGCCACTATCACCTTTACGGAGATGGTCGAGACGAGACCGTGCTCTGGTTTGAAACCAGTGGCGGTTCGTGGCGTTGGGAAGCGGATTACGTTAACGGCTCCCCCTCTTTTGAGAAATGGACAGCCAAACGCACGTCCAGTACCGGCGACATCGAAACTGAATTCTTCAAAGAGACCGCCTAATTTATGACAACCTAGACTGAACGAGATGAAGTTTGGTGCACTGCGTTTTGAGCGCCGATTCGACTTCAGTCTGATGCTCGTCCCCATGCCCGTGGGAATGATCTCAAAAAACCGACCACCCAATCCGCTCACTCAACAACTCCAACGCCTTCATCCCCGCCAGCGAATTGCCCGCTGCGTTCAACTCCGGCGACCACACGCACACTGTGAACTGCCCCGGCACTACCGCGACGATCCCGCCGCCGACCCCGCTCTTGCCCGGCAGGCCCACGCGGTAGGCAAAATTGCCCGCCTCGTCATACAGCCCGCTGGTGGCCATGATCGAGTTCACTTGCTTGGTCTGGCGCGCCGTCAGCACTTGCTCGCCACTGTGGGCACTCACGCCTTCGTTGGCCAGAAAGCTGAACGCTCGGGCCAGGTCCAGGCAGCTCATCTGCAACGCGCAATAGTTGAAGTAGCTGTGCAGCACTGCGTCCACATCGTTATGAAAATTGCCGAACGACTTCATCAGGTAGGCCATGGCCGCATTGCGCGCACCGTGCTGGGCTTCCGATTCGGCCACGACGCTGTTGACCAGGATCTGCGGGTTGCCCGACAGGCGCCGCACAAAATCGCGCATCGACAGAATCGGCACGGCGAAGCGTGACTGGTTGATGTCGCAGATCACCAGCGCGCCAGCATTGATAAAGGGATTGCGCGGGCGTCCACGCTCGAACTCCAGTTGCACCATGGAGTTGAACGGCTGCCCCGAGGGCTCATGGCCCAGGCGCTCCCAGATGGTTTCGCCACCATGGTCGATAGCCTGCACCAGGCTGAAGACCTTGGAAATGCTCTGCACCGAAAACAGCGTGTCGGCATCCCCGGCGCAGTAGGCCGTGCCGTCGTTGCCGTAGACCGCAATGCCAAGTTGGTGGGCGGGCACGTCGGCCAGCGCGGGAATGTAATCGGCAACTTTGCCGAGGCCGATCAAGGGGCGCACTTCGTCGAGGATCGACTCCAGCAGCGCCTGCATAGCTTGTCCTGTCATCTTTGTTTGAATCAGTGATAAACGAGGCGCGGAGGATACTTCAGTGGGCGCGCAACACCCACACAATCTCTACCACCCGCTCGGCAACCACCACGTAGATCAGGATCAATAACAGTTGCAACGCCAAGTGATAACGCAACTTGGCCAGCCGGCGAATGCCGTCGCTGACGTTCAACAACATCAGCAGCGTCGACAGCACAATCAAGCCCCACCCCGCGACGCTGGAAGCAAACAGACCGATCAGCAAATCGTGCGGCCCCACCAGCGCGTTGGTCCCCGCCGCAAACAACAGCGCGCAGACCAACAGGTTCTTGACGTTGTCGAAAATCTGCGTGCTCAAATCGTTTTCCAGCAATGCCAGATACCGCGTCCATAACGTGCGCATGCTTGAGTACCGAGTGGGAAGGCTCGTCAATCAAGGTAGTTCAATTGTGGACGCTGTCGAGCTCTGGCCAGGCTTAGAAATGCGCCACATCCGACACTTCTGGGTCCAGCACATCCTCGGCCAGCGCCCAGGCGCGGTTCTCGGACTCCACCACCAGCAGCGGGTAGCCCCAGGCCTTGCCGAACGTCACGGCGAAGGGCTTGAGAGCCAGGCGCTTGGCGGCGCTGGGCTCCACCTGGATCATGCCTTTGACATAGGCGCGCAAGGCCGCTTTGTTTTTCTTCATCCAGATAGAGGCGCGCTTGCGCTCTTCGTGGGCGTGTTCGTGATTGTTTTCATCCACGGCTTTTTCGTGCAGCAGCAAGAAGGGCTGCTCACGGGCCAACAAATGCTCGAAGGTCAGTAAGGCATCTTCCGGCCCGCCGTCGTCAGGCGCGTCGAAAAAGATTTTCACCACGGGGAAAGTTGAACTGTCGAGTCGCATGGCAAAGCTCCTTGGATGAGATTGGTTCTCATCATAGAGCGCGGGACGCTGGACAGCATTGCACACAATAGCCAGAATGTTTCGCAATCCAGCCAAGGCAGTTGCCACCATGGTTCATCACCGCCTCGACCAGTACGACCCCTACCGGGTTCGCGACGCCGCCGCCATCCCTCGCTCGATAGTGGCCGTGGGCGCCTCGAGTACCTCCGAGCGCTGGGAACATACCCCTCACCACCATCAACACGGGCAATTGATCTATACCTTGCGCGGCGTGGTGCATTGTGTGATCGAGGCGGGTATCTGGATCGTGCCGCCGCAATGCGCGTTGTGGATTCCCGGCGGTGTGACCCACGCGGCCCGTGGCGCTGGCGAAGCAGACGTGTATTGCCTGTTGATCAACCCGGACGCTGCCAGCGCCCTGCCCCGGCAATGTTGCACGCTGTCGGTGTCGCCATTACTGCACGAATTGATCGGCAAGGCGGTGAGTTTCCCGCAGCTCTACGACGAAGACGGCGCACAGGGCCGGCTGGTGGCGACGTTACTCGATGAGTTGGCCCAGGCCCCCATCGAAGCGCTGCATTTGCCCATGCCCCAAGACCCTCGCTTGCATCGGCTGGCCAACTGCTTATTGGCCAACCCCGGCGACAAATCCACCTTGGGCGAATGGGCCATGCGCATCGGCATGAGCGAACGCAGCATGACTCGCCTGCTGCTGGAAGAAATCGGCCTGAGCTTCGGTCGCTGGCGCCGGCAGTTGCATGTAATCCTTTCACTCCAGCGCCTGGCCAACGGCGAAAGCGTGCAGAGCGTGGCGCTGGATTTGGGTTATGAAAATGCCAGCGGGTTTATCACCATGTTCCGCAAGGCCATGGGTCAGCCGCCGGCGCGTTACCTGGCGGACCGCACGGGCGCGCCGAGCCCGGCAGCGCAACCCAGCATTGCGATGCGCGAGGCTGTTAATTAAATATTATTTAGAGCAAGCCCCCTCCTACACCACTCAGTTTTTGTAGTCGGTGTCTGTTCGCTCAAGCTGACGCACCAGCGCATTCCAATGTCGCGCCACGCCTGGGCCTTCACCGTTGCTGAATACCTTGGCCTGCTGCTCAACTTTGGCCACCACCTCTGCCGGTGGGAAGATCAACTCGGCATTCCCCGCCGCCTGTGCCGCGATCTGGATATTGCAGGCCCGCTCCAGGCTTTGTAGTTGCTGGAAGGCATGCTCGACGCTGACGCCGCCCGTCAACAAGCCGTGGTTACGCAGGATCATCACACTCTTGTCGCCCAGATCCGCCACTAGCCGTTCACGCTCATCCAGGTCCAGGGCCACGCCCTCGTAACCGTGGTAAGCCACACGCCCCGAGAACGCGATAGCGTGCTGGGAGATGGGCAACAGCCCCTGCTTTTGCGCCGACACCGCAATACCATCGCGGGTGTGGGTGTGCAGCACCGCTTGCAAGTCATGGCGTGCGCCGTGGATGGCGCTGTGGATCACGTAGCCGGCGTAGTTGATCCCCAGGCCCGTGGGGTCATCGACGATGGTGCCGTCCAGATCGACTTTGACCAGGTTGGAAGCGCTGATTTCGTCGAACAACATCCCGAAAGCATTGATCAGGAAATGCGCCTCGGGCCCTGGCACCCGCGCCGAGAAATGCGTGTAGATATGATCGGTCCACTTGTGTAACGCCGCCAGTCGGTAGGCTGCGGCCAGCTTGACCCGTACCTCCCACTCTTGCGGTGTGACCCGCTGGCGCACATTGCTGGAAACACTGGAAATCGGCGTGACGCTGCTCATGACAAATCTTCCTGGATGGCCTAAGGGGGCTTACAGGCAAGACTAGGGGATGGTCATAAATAATAAAAAGCACATTTTAATCTAAGCTAATTATTATTTTTATTTATAAACAACACCTACGAGTATGAGCCGTTTTGGCTGGAGGCGAGGCGGCCACTCCTTTACTGGACTGCATGCGTCACAACCGTGATTGCGTCTGCGACGGTGATGAGATGACTTGCCATGTCATTGGGTATTTCGATGCCAAATTCATCCTCGATCGTTATGACGAGTTCCATAAGATCCACGGACTCGGCGCCCAGGGCATCAACAAAGGATTTGTCACCCAGAATCTGCGCTTTGATCGCTCAATTGCCCCCTCACCACTGGGCAAAAAAGCGCAAAAAATTTTAAACCTTTTACGCCCCTCTCCATTCAACAGTCAGGTAACGGCATCCCGCCATTTCCAAGGAGAGACACCATGAAAACTCGACTGATGAAACCGATGGGCCTTACCTTCATGCTGATCGCAGGCTCGATGTCCACCGCGATGGCGGCGACCTCCAACGACTTCGTCGACAACGCCGCCGAGGGCGGTATCACCGAGGTGGAAGCGGGCAAGCTGGCCCTGGAAAAAAGCAGCTCGGCGGACGTAAAAACCTTCGCCCAGCATATGGTCACCGACCACACCAAAGCCAATCAGGAATTGATGGCCCTGGCGAAAAAACTCGATATCGAAGTCCCCGATGACGCCGCGCTCACCGACCAGGCCAAGAAAGCCATTCTGGAAATGCGCGATGAATCGTTCGACAAGGCCTACGCCAACAACCAGGTGGCGGCCCATGAAAAAACCGTCGAACTGTTCAAGAAAGAAGCGGCCTCCTCGGACAATCCCGAGCTGAAAGCCTTCGCCACCAAGACCCTGCCTACCCTTGAAGCCCACCTGAAAATGGCCAAGGAACTGCAAACCAAATACGCCCATTAATCGATCCATGACCCAAGGAGACACTCGACCATGAGCTCGCAACTCAACGGCAAGCACATCCTCGTCATCACCTCCAACACAGGCATTGAGCGCGACGAGCTGCTCAAGCCGCTGGAGACACTGCGTGGCTACGGCGCGACCGTGACGCACGCCTCCAGCAAAGGCGGCACTACCCAGACATTTGTCGGCGACACGGAAAAAGACCAGACCGTGGAATCAGACGTGCAACTGTCGGATGTGGTCAGCGCCGATTTCGATGCGCTGGTCATCCCGGGCGGCACGGTGAATGCCGATACACTGCGCCAGGATGCCGCCGCGCTGCGCTTGATCAATGAATTCGTGCAGGCCGGCAAGACCATCGCGGCGATCTGCCACGGGCCATGGACGCTGATTGACGCCGGGGTGGTCAAGGGCAAAACCCTGACCGCCTATAAAAGCGTGCGCATCGACCTTGAAAACGCCGGCGCTGCCAGCGTGGTGGATGCCGAGGTTAAAGAGTGCCAGGCCAATGGCTGGACCTTGATCACCTCGCGCACGCCCGACGATCTGCCGGCGTTCAATGAGGCGATTGCCAACGCCGTCGGCGGTTGATCGGTTTAGCGCAATGAAAACAGGCGCCCCATGGGCGCCTGTTTTTTATCACTCACCGCTTCAGCTCTTACGCTGCTGCGCCATCTCACGCTTGGGCCCGAACATCGCCCACGCAATCAGCCCCAGCAGCGGCACGAACACCAGCACCACCACCCACAACCCCTTGGTCTCCCATCCGCCAGTGCTGCGCAAAACGATGTTGATCGCCCAGAGTTCCAAGAGCAGCAGAATCACCGCCAATACGATCCAGATATATTCTATTTGCATGATTCACCTCCTGAAGTCTATGCGTTAGGTCAAGCGGATGCGCCAAGGGTTCCATTGGATTTTCAAGCCACGCTTTAAGGCCTGCGCCGTTGCGCTGGAGCGTCAGCGCCGGTTGGGCGTTGTGCAATGTCGCCGCAACCCGACCATGCAAGCTGCACGACAGCAAAGCGCACAAGCAAACTCAACCAATTGATTTTAAAAATTTTTTCATATCCGAAAAATTGGTACGCCTGATGCAACACCCCTCACCACGAGGCGTGCGCTTCGACACGCCCGAACACCATCCGTGAGGTTTTATATGAATGCCATCGACCTTCTCAAAGCCGACCATGAACGCGTCAAGACCCTGCTGACCCAGTTGAGCGAATCCACTGAACGCGGGGTAAAAAAACGTACCGAGTTGCTGGCCAAACTCGAAATGGAAATCACCCTGCACACCCAGCTCGAAGAAGAGATTCTCTACCCCGCGTTCAGAAAAGCCGGGGGCAAGGAGCAGGACATCATGTACCACGAAGCCAAGGAGGAGCACCGTACCGTCGACTCGCTGGTACTGCCGGACTTGAAGAAAACCGACCCATCGTCCACCGAGTTTTCCGGTCGCGTCAAAGTGGTCAAGGAGCTGCTTGAACACCATATCGAAGAGGAAGAAACCGAGATGTTCCCACAAGCTAAAAAGCTCTTGGGTAAAGCCCTTCTCGAGGAGTTGGGGGCTGAGATGGAAGCGATGAAGGCCGCGCACAAAAAAACCATGGCGGGAAAACCCCTGGCGGCGTGATGGCCTTCGGCTCGCTATCAGGTTCGGCGCTTCATGGCACCCGCAGCCAGCCGCTGAAGGTGCCTTGCGCATTCAATGGGCACCAGGCGAAATCCCAGGCGGGCGCCGGCAATGCCGGCTGCTGCGTGGCTATCGAAGGGTGGCCCTTCCAATCGAACAGGGTGCAATCGCGCCAGCTCAGAACAATGCCTGCCGCCGGGCTGTCGTCCGTGAGCACCCAACGCGCAGCGGCGGCGGCCATGAAGGCTTCGATCGGTTCGTCATCGATCTGCGTGCGGTACGCCGAACTCAGTAACCAGCGGCATACGTTCAGATGGTAGGTCCAGTCCAGCGGCGGCTGGTTGCGATAGGCCCAAGTCATGAAGGCGCGAAACAGGTTCAAGCCCTCCGGTGGGTCGAGCTTGAGCAGCGCCGGGCAGATATCAAACAAGCTATGCCAATGAGGCAGCAGGCGCGCGTCCAGGTGCACGAAACAGCGCGAATTGCTCGGGTAATCAGGCAGCGCCGGCTGCGCACGCAGGCGCCGCGACGTCTTGCTGACCAGGCGGCTGGCGCCGGCAGGCAATTGAGGGTTCATAAAACGTACTCACCATCGTGACGAGAGAATGCCTCCTGGTGACAGGAAGCCCAAGGCACACGTCAGGATGCGGGAGAAGCGCGAGGGTTGGCCGAAGGCCAGGAATAGCGCGGAGGCGCCTTGTTGCGCCGTTCATGGGCGACACGTGGGGTGTGCGTAAGACCGAGCAGCCAGGCCAGGCCGATCAGGAACACCAGGGCGACGGTAACCGCGTTGCACACCGGGCAGGCAAAGTAGTTCGAGATGTTGCTGGAAGTCGGGGTTGCCAACCCTTTGTCGGAAATGGGCGACTGGCCGCCGTCCACCGAACAGAACAGCCCGCCGATGCCATTGAGCTGCTGGCCCATCATCTGGCCATGCCCCAAACCGCAGGCGAACAGGTTCATCAGCACGCAGAAGTACAGGGCCCAGGCGATCAGTGAGCGGTCAGAGTGGCGCAATTTCATGGCGGCGACTCTACCACCGAAGCCACAAAAGCACGAAATGCGCCGCGCCCCTGTGGCAGAACGTCGCAGATTACGCGCACGGGCCAGGGTTGCTAGACTCTGCACCCTTCTCGTTACTCCTTTTCAAAGCCTGGTGGGGCAGCTCTACTGCCTTGCAGGCGTTTCACAGGATGCACAGTTGATGAGTACGTTATTCACCCGCCGCAAAGTGCTGACCGGCATGGGCCTGTTGGGCCTGGGCAGCCTGCTGGGCGGCTGTGACTACAGCCCCAAGCTGAACTTCAAGTACGGCAAGGACCTCAGTGACAAGATCATGGGCCGCACTTTCAAGCTCAAGAATACTGACGGCGAAACAGTCACCTTGAGCTCGTACCGCGGCCTGATGCCGGTGGTGTTCTTCGGCTTCACCCAGTGCCCGGCCGTCTGCCCGACCGCCCTGGCCCGCGCCGCCCAGGCCAAGAAACTGATGGGCCGCGATGGCAAGATCATGCAGGTGGTGTTCATCACCCTGGACCCCGAGCGCGACACCCCCGAGATTCTCAACAATTACGTCAAGGCCTTCGACCCCAGCTTCGAAGCGCTCTACGGCACCCCGGAAGAAATCGCCGTGGCCGCCAAGGAGTTCGGGATCTTTTATGAAAAGATCCCCGCCGGCGACACCTACACCCTCTCCCACACCGCCACCAGTTTCGTGTTCGACACCCGTGGCAACCTGCGCCTTGGCTTGCAGGCATCCCTTACCGCTCAAGAGTGCGCAGAAGACCTGCTCACCGTCATGGAGGTCTGCTAATGACTGCCGTTCAACACCTCAAGCGTCTCACCCTCGGCCTCACCCTGCTGGGCCTCGCCGCCCACGCCAGCGCCCAAGTACAAGTGACCGACGCCTGGGTTCGCGCCTCCGTACCGGGCCAGCCATCCAGCGGTGCCTTCATGACCCTCACCGCCGACAGCGACAGCAAATTGCTGAGCGTGGCATCGCCAGTGGCCAAGGACGTGCAGATTCACGAGATGAGCATGAAGGACGACGTGATGCGCATGGGCCCGGTGGATGCGGTGGCCCTGCCGGCAGGAAAAGCCGTCAAGCTCGACCCGAACGGCTACCACGTGATGCTGATGGGCCTGACTGGCCAGATCAAGGAAGGCGACCAGGTGCCGCTGACCCTGACGGTGCAAGATACCAAGGGTGAAAAGCAGGCTGTCGAAGTGAAGGCAACGGCGCGTGGCTTGGATGGCATGGACCATAGCAAGATGGACCATAGCAAGATGCATTGAGTAGGCCGCTTCTTCTCCCACGTC
>NZ_LYSO01000077.1:0-28672 GCF_001728935.1 Pseudomonas sp. AP42 | reverse complement strand
GCTTACTTTTGCGCTTCTCAAAAGTGAGCCGCCGTCAGGGCGGAACCCTAAGTAGCCATTACCGCAGCAATGGATATGTACACAATCCAACTGTGTTGGCTGCCAGGCCGCCTTCGCGAGCAAGCCCGCTCCCACAAGTTTGACCGCGTCGCACCGCAGTCGTGGCCCGTTTAAGGGCACAGCACATCACATAATCACCCCGCGCGCACCAACGCAGACCACCGGTAAACCTCCGTAGCCGGCCTGTCTTTGCCAACCAAGCGGTTGTCTCACCGAACAAAGCGCGCCCTCCTCTGCCGGCCTAATTTCCACCTCACAGCAGCTCATACCCCGCTGATGAGGTACGCCATGCATCGACACTCTTCACCCCGATTGGCTGATTCTTCATGGCTTCTGCAACGGCGCGATCTCGCACCTGAAGAGTCGGCTTATTGGTTGATTGAATGGGGAACCATGCAGCTGCTGCACCGACGGCAGGTCGCCAAGCGCACCCTGCCGCCGACGCGCTGACGCCCACCCGTAGGCCTGAACCAAAATAACGAGGAGCTCAAGATGGAATCTGCAATCGACACACATCTCAAATGCCCACGCACCCTGTCCCGCCGCGTGCCCGAGGAGTATCAACCGCCTTTCCCGATGTGGGTGGCGCGCGCTGACGAGCAGCTGCAACAAGTGGTGATGGCTTATCTGGGCGTGCAGTATCAAGGCGATGCCCAGCGCAAGGCTGCATTGCAGGCGATGCGTCACATCGTCGGCAGTTTCAGCCAGGCCGACGGCCCGCAGAACTACGATTTGACTCAGCACACCGACAGCAGCGGCTTTGATAATCTGATTGTGGTCGGGTACTGGAAAGACCCTGCCGCCCATTGCCGCTGGTTGCGTTCACCCCAGGTGAATGACTGGTGGAGTTCGCCGGATCGCCTGGGTGAAGGCCTGGGTTACTTCCGCGAAATCACCGCGCCGCGCGCCGAGCAGTTCGAGACGCTATACGCCTTCCAGGAAAACCTGCCCGGGGTCGGCGCAGTGATGGATGCCACCAGTGGCGAGATCGAAGAGCACGGCTACTGGGGCTCGATGCGCGACCGTTTCCCGATCTCCCAGACCGACTGGATGAAGCCCACGAGCGAGCTGCAAGTGGTCGCGGGCGACCCGGCCAAGGGCGGACGCGTGGTGGTGCTGGGGCACGACAACCTCACCCTGATACGTTCCGGCCAGGACTGGGCGGATGCCGAGGCAGAGGAACGCTCGCTCTACCTCGATGAAATTTTACCGACGTTGCAGGACGGCATGGACTTCCTGCGTGACAACGGCCAGCCGTTGGGCTGCTACAGCAACAGGTTCGTGCGCAATATCGACCTGGACGGCAACGTTCTCGACCTGAGCTACAACATCGGCCACTGGCGCTCAGTGGAGAAACTCGAGCGCTGGGCCGAATCCCACCCGACCCACCTGCGTATTTTCGTGACGTTCTTTCGCGTGGCCGCGGGCTTGAAGAAGTTGAGGCTGTACCACGAGGTGTCCGTGTCCGACGCCAAGAGCCAGGTCTTCGAGTACATCAACTGTCACGCGCAAACCGGGATGTTGCGCGACGCCCTGCCGCCCACAGCCTGAGCGCCCTCGGCGTTTAACCCCCAGCTTCTACCGCCTTGCCACCCTTCACGGGTGGCCCGGTCCCCTGTGCGAGGAATAAACGATGAATAAGATCCGCCTGCTGACCCTCTCCACCCTGTTGCCCGCCCTCCACGCGAATGCGGGTGAAGTCGCGCCTGGCGACTACGAGCAATATCCGGTCGGCGCCACTATCGGGGCGATTTATTACCAGCACGCCACTACGGACTCGGCTTACGCCAACGGCCACAAGGCCAGCTCTGATTTCAGGGTGACCTCCGACGTCGGCATCCTGCGTCTGCTCCATGTGTATGCACTCAGCGACACGGTCACCATCGACCCGCAATTTCTTTTGCCTTTCGGCCACGTCTCCGGCGCAGGTGACGCCTCGGCACTGGGCAGTACTCGCGGCGTAGGCGACTTGATCCTCACCGCGCCGGTGAAATGGCGGTTCAACGAAGCCCGCGACACCCTCAGTATCGCCCCCTATGTGTATGTGCCTTCGGGCACGTATGACAAGAACGATGCGCTCAACCTCGGGGAGAATCGCTGGAAATTCGAACTGCAGAGTGCCTACGTCAAGCACTTCACAGAGAAATGGGCGATGGACCTGGTCGGCGGAGCGACCTGGTATGGCGACAACACCGATTACGGTGCAAATGCCGACCGTCTGAAGCAGGACGTGTCCTACGCCGCGCAGATCATGGGCCGCTACATGCCGGACGCCACCACCACCTTTGCTATTGGCTTTGGGCGTACCTGGGGAGGCGAGACAAACATCGAGCATGTCAATCAGGACAACGAGTTGGGCACCACCAACGTGCGTCTCACCGCCACCAAGTTCGTCACCCCCACCGACCAGGTGCAACTGCAATTGGGCAAAGACCTCTCGGTGGACAACGGCACCCGCGAAGACTTCCGCATGAACCTGCGTTACGCGCACATTTTTTAACGCCAGAAACTGCGAACGCGCGCCCCTGGCGCCAGGGTGTCCCGCTCAGCCAAGTCGATGTCTTTCTCAACCAAGCCACCGGCTGGATGCGCGGACTATCTTGAGCCCCAGGCCCGCTGATAGTGAGCATGCAGTGCTCTTAGGCCATTTACGATAAGGACAGCCAACCATGGCAATCGCTCGCCCCACCCTTGAACAGCTATTGGCTATTTCGAGCAGCCTGCACATGCAGCTCGATGCGCAGCAAGCCGATGAATACCTGGCGCTTATGCAGGCAAGCTTCGATGCCTATGACCTGGTTGACGAGCTGCCAGACTTCATCCCGCCGGTGCGTTATGAACGCAGCTCGGGCTATCGCCCCTCGGCCGCACACAACCCGCTCAACGCCTGGTACTTCCGCACCGAAGTCAACGGTGCACGCGAAGGCAAGCTGGCCGGTAAAACGGTCGCCCTCAAGGACAATATTTCACTGGCTGGCGTGCCCATGATGAATGGTGCCAAGCCGCTTGAAGGCTTCGTCCCCGCCTTCGATGCCACGGTTGTCACGCGTTTGCTGGATGCCGGCGCGACCATTCTGGGCAAGGCAACGTGTGAACACTACTGCCTGTCCGGCGGCAGCCACACCTCCGATCCTGCACCGGTGCACAACCCCTATCGTCAGGGGTTTGCCTCGGGTGGCTCGTCTTCCGGCAGCGCAGCACTGGTTGCCGCCGGCGAGGTCGACCTGGCCGTCGGCGGTGACCAGGGCGGGTCAATCCGCATTCCTTCCGCCTTCTGCGGCACTTACGGCATGAAGCCGACCCACGGCCTGGTGCCCTACACCGGCATCATGGCCATCGAAGCGACTATCGATCACGCCGGCCCCATTACCGCAAACGTGCGCGACAACGCCTTGATGCTAGAGGTGATGGCCGGCGCCGATGGGCTCGATCCGCGACAAGCCGCGCCACAGGTCGACGCTTACAGCGATTACCTGGAGCGCGGTGTCAGCGGGCTGAGGATCGGCATCCTGCGCGAAGGTTTTGAACTGGCCAACCAGGACCCACGTGTGGCCTCGTGCGTACGTCAAGCCATTGCAGCGTTTTCGCGGCTGGGCGCGCAGGTCGAGGAGGTGTCGGTGCCTGAGCACAGCATTGCCGGTTCGCTGTGGCACCCCATCGGCTGTGAAGGCTTGATGATGCAGATGATGCACGGCAATGGGGCCGGTTTTAACTGGCAAGGGCTGTATGACCTCGGGTTGCTGGACCAGCAAGCCGGATGGCGCGATCAAGCCAATGACCTGTCCGCCTCTCTCAAGCTGTGCATGTTCGTCGGGCAGTACGGTCTGGAACGCTACAACGGACGTTTCTACGCCAAGGCACAAAACCTCAGGCGCGTGGCACGTGCCGGGTATGACGCCGCGTTGGCGCGGTATGACCTGCTGGTGATGCCCACCGTGCCGATCATCGCCCAGCCCCACCCGCAGCCGGGTTGCTCGGTTACCGAGTACGTGGCCCGTGCACTGGAAATGATCGGCAATGCCTCTGCCCAGGACATCACCGGGCATCCGGCTATGTCGATTCCCTGCGGCCTGGTAGACGGTCTACCTGTCGGACTGATGCTGGTCAGCAAGCACTATGCCGAAGGCACGATTTACCAGGCCGCCGCAGCGTTCGAGGCGTCGGTTGACTGGAAAAACTGTTAGCCGGTAATCCCGCGCAGCGCAAAAAGAACAAGCCGCCAGGCGCTGCCCAGAAGCTCAACGATGAGGAGTCAACTTATGAGCGCACACGAAGCAACCACATCAACACCGGGCGAACGCGCGCAAGCGCTACTGCAGGTGCTCAAGCAGAAGGATCTGATCCCCGACGGTTACATCGAACACATGACACAGCTGATGGCGCACCAATGGAGCCCGGAGAACGGGGCTCGGGTGGTGGCCAAGGCCTGGGTAGACCCGCAGTTTCGCGAACTGCTGCTCAAAGACGGTACCGCGGCGTGCGCCCAATTTGGCTATACCGGCCCGCAGGGTGAATACATTGTTGCGCTGCCAGACACGCCCAGCGTGAAAAACGTGATTGTGTGCAGCCTGTGCTCCTGCACCAACTGGCCTGTCCTGGGCTTGCCGCCGGAGTGGTACAAGGGCTTCGAGTTCCGCGCCCGACTGGTGCGCGAAGGGCGCACCGTACTGCGGGAGCTGGGCACCGAGCTGCCGGCCGACGTCATCGTCAAGGTCTGGGACACCAGCGCCGAAACCCGCTATCTGGTGCTGCCTGTACGGCCCAAGGGCAGCGAATCGATGGATGAAGAG
The DNA here is from genome assembly GCF_001728935.1 of Pseudomonas sp. AP42. Taxonomy (NCBI): domain Bacteria; kingdom Pseudomonadati; phylum Pseudomonadota; class Gammaproteobacteria; order Pseudomonadales; family Pseudomonadaceae; genus Pseudomonas; species Pseudomonas sp. AP42. The sequence continues at coordinate 23,822 of NZ_LYSO01000077.1, read as the reverse complement.
GCCCTGCGAAAACTGATCACCAAGGATGTCCTTATCGGCGTGGCGCTGCCTTACGTGGCGTAACCGGTGCCCTTTGTTTTTTGCATTTTTCAGAGGTATTCACAATGGATGGCTTTCACGATCTCGGCGGGTTTCAAGGCTTTGGCAAAGTCCCTCACACCATCAACAGCCTGAGCTACCAACCCGTGTTCAAACAGGACTGGGAGCACCTGGCCTACAGCCTGATGTTTGTCGGCGCCGATCACTTGAAAAAGTTCAGCGTGGACGAAGTGCGCCATGCCGTGGAGCGCCTGGATGTGCGCCAACATGTCGGCACCCAATACTACGAACGCTATGTCATCGCGACCGCCACCCTGCTGGTCGAAACCGGTGTGATCACCCAGGCGGAACTCGATCAGGCCCTGGGGTCGCACTTCAAGCTGGCGAACCCCGCGCATGCCAACGGGCGCCCAGCGATCACCGGCCGCGCGCCCTTTGAGGTTGGCGACCGCGTGGTGGTGCGAGACGAGTATGTGGCCGGGCATACCCGCATGCCGGCCTACGTGCGCGGCAAAGAAGGCGTGGTTGTGCACCGCACCGCGCAAAAGTGGCCGTTCCCTGACGCTATCGGCCACGGTGATCTGAGCGCGGCGCATCAGCCGACCTACCACGTCGAGTTTCGCGTGAAAGATCTCTGGGGCGACGCAGCAGATGAGGGTTTCGTGGTGGTCGACCTGTTCGAAAGCTACCTGGACCACGCCGATAGCACGGTGAACGCATGATGGACGGCGCCCTGACAGGCCGACTGCCGGTGACGGTGCTTTCCGGCTTCCTCGGCGCCGGCAAAACTACCCTGCTCAACCATATCCTGCGCAATCGTGACGGCCTGCGCGTGGCGGTCATCGTCAATGATATGAGTGAGGTCAACATCGATGCCGAGCAGGTGCAGCGCGACGTGGCGCTGCACCGGGGTCGCGATGAGTTGATCGAGATGAGCAATGGCTGCATCTGCTGCACGCTGCGCGCCGATTTGCTCGAGCAGATCAGCGCCCTGGCGCGCCAGCAACGTTTCGACTACTTGCTGATTGAGTCCACGGGGATCTCCGAGCCGATGCCGGTAGCCGAGACGTTCGCCTTCCTCGACGCGCAGGGCTTCAGCCTCAGCGAACTGGCGCGGCTCGACACCTTGGTGACGGTGGTCGATGGCAGTCGCTTTGAAGCATTGCTCCAATCGCCGGGCATCGTGGCCCGCGACGACGCACCCACGCGCCATCTGACCGACCTGCTGATCGAGCAAGTGGAATACGCCAACGTCGTTCTCGTCAACAAACTGGACCTGATCGACGAGCCCGGCTACCAGGCCGTGCACGCGATCCTCGCCGGCCTTAACCCGAGCGCGCGGATCATCCCGATGGCTCAGGGTAACGTGGAGTTATCCGCCATCCTCGGTACCCACCTGTTTGATTTGCCCAGCCTCGCGGCCTCGCCCGGCTGGATGAAAAAAATGCAGGCCGACGACGCGCCGGCCTCTGAATCGGACACCTATGGCGTGACCTCCTGGGTGTACCGCGAGCGTGCCCCGTTTCACCCACAGCGATTACTCGATTTTCTCCAGCAGCCCTGGCAAAACGGGCGCCTGTTGCGCAGCAAAGGTTACTTCTGGCTCGCCAGCAGGCACTTGGAAACCGGCCTGCTGGTGCAGAGCGGCAGGCAGTTCCAGTGGGACTACGTCGGGCACTGGTGGAACTTCATCGAGCAGTCGCAATGGCCGCAGGATGACTATCGGTTGCAGAGCATCATGGCCAAGTGGGACAGCATTGTCGGCGATTGCCGGCAGGAGCTGGTCTTTATCGGCCAGGACCTGGACACCCAAGCGCTGCAGCGCGCACTCGACAATTGCCTGCTGAGCGCTCAGGAAATCGCCGCCGGCCCCTCGGCCTGGCGAGCCCTGCCGGGGGCAGCAATCTTTGACTCCCAGGCCTTATCGGCGCCGATGTCGTCCGTGCAGGCTGACCCTATTTGACCGAGGTAGAGGTGCCCCATGCTCTTTTTCAGCCGAACCACCCGCTGCGTATTGGCGCCGCTCGCCGACCGACTGGAGCAGCCTGACCAGCCAGGCACACCGCTGTCGTCAAGCCACCCGTTGTTGCGCCGCATCCTGGCAAGCGTCGAACAACTGCTGCAAGAACGACGAACCCTCAAGGAGCAGGCCCGCGCACAGACGTTGGAGATCCGCCAACTGGAAGAGCGCCTGGCCCGCCGTGACCAACTGGTGCGGCAGTGGGAGGCGCGCTGGACCCTGATCACACAGGGTGCAGGTGAACGGTTCTGGGAGCTGGAACTGGATGGCGCCGCCGCCCCCGCACCGGGTGCTGCGATGACGTGGACGGGGTCTGCGTCGAACCTGGCCCAGGCGATTGACCAGTTTGGCGGCTGGAGCGAACAACTGCACCCGGATGACCAGCCAGCGCATCGGGCGGCGCTCGCCCGGCACCTTGCCGATCGCAGCGGGCGTACGGCCTTTGCGCTCGACGTGCGGATGAAGTCGGCACTCGGCAATGACTATCGCTGGTGCCGGATCAGCGGAGCCGCCCGACGCGATGCGCAGGGCACAGCGCTTGCCATGGGGGGAACCGCGCGTGACATTCATGAACAGTACCTGCACCACGAGGCGCTCGAACTGGCGGCCACACGTTTCGACATTTCCCGAGAAATGCTGCACGACGGGCTCTGGGATATCGAGGTGGCGGCCGGCGACCCGGCGAACCCGAACAATACCATTTGGTGGTCTTCGCAGATGCGCCGGCTGCTGGGGTGCAACACGGTGGAGGAGTTCCCCAACACCCTGGAAAGCTGGACCTCGCGCTTGCATCCCGAAGATAGCGCACGGGCCATCGGCGCGTTCGTCGCCCATGTGGACGACCGCAGCGGCAAGACCCCATTCGATGTGGAGTATCGACTCAAACACACCAATGGCACTTACCGTTGGTTTCGCGGCCGGGGGCAAACCCGCCGCGCGCCGGACGGCTCGCCGCAACGGGTGGTGGGTGCCATCACCGATATCCATGCCCACCATGAAGAAAGTGCGATGCGCGAGGCGCAGGCGCAACAACACCAGGTGATGCAGGAAACCCTCACCAAGCTGACGCAGATTGTCGCCACGATCCAGGGCATTGCCAGCCAGACCAACCTGTTGGCGTTGAATGCCGCCATTGAAGCGGCGCGAGCTGGCGAAGCCGGTCGCGGGTTTGCGGTGGTTGCCGATGAAGTGCGTAAGCTGGCCACGCGGACCAGCCACGCGACCCAGCAAGCGGCCCAGATGATGGACCACTAGCGACAACCAGGCACCCGCGCAGCCTGCGTGGGCACAGCACAAATTCCAACAATAATAATCAGGTACGTTATGCGCGATTACGACTCAGCAGTCTCTTCCTTCGATTATCTACACCTGGCTGCCCAGGACTTGCACGGCGAACTCGGCGCCTTGAATGCCTGCATTGAATGCTGCGACCGGCACGCCCATGGCAATGCCGTGGCGTTGTATTGCGAAACGCGCGATGGCCGCGCCACGCAGTACACCTTCAGCGAACTGCAGGCGCACGCGGCGCGCTTCGGCAACTTCCTGCGAGCCCATGGCGTGCAGCCGGGGGATCGGGTCGCCGGCCTGATGCCACGCACGGTTGAACTGGTGATCGCCATCCTGGGAACCTGGCGCATCGGGGCGGTCTACCAACCGCTCTTTACCGCATTCGGTCCCAAGGCCATTGAACAGCGACTGGACTGTTCCAAGGCGCGCTGGATCGTGACCGACGCCTACAACCGTCCCAAGCTGGACGAGCTTCTCGACTGCCCCCACGTCATCGTGGCCGACGCCAACCCACAGCGCCCCAGCGACTACGCGTTTTGGGATGTGCTGGAGCATCAACAACCCGACTGCACACCTGAGCTGCTGGACGCCCGTGCGCCGTTCCTGCTGATGTGCACCTCGGGCACCACAGGGCCGGCCAAGCCGCTGGAGGTGCCTTTGAGCGCCATCCTTGCCTTCAAAAGTTATATGCGCGATTCAATCGACCTGCGCGAAGACGACCGTTTCTGGAACCTCGCCGACCCCGGCTGGGCCTATGGCTTGTATTACGCAGTGACCGGGCCACTGGCATGCGGCCGGGCCACGCTGTTCCATGACGGCCCTTTCACTGTGCAAAGCACCAGCCGGATTATCGCCAAGTACGGGATCAGCAACCTGGCCGGCTCACCTACGGCCTTTCGCCTGCTGATTGATGCCGGGGCCGAGTTCGCCGACGCCGTGCGTGGCCAACTGCGTATCGTCAGCAGCGCCGGCGAACCGCTCAACCCGCAAGTCATCCGTTGGTTCGCCGAACAGCTCGGCGTGGTCATTCACGACCATTACGGCCAAACCGAAATCGGCATGGTGCTGTGCAATCACCATGGGTTACGCCATCAGGTACGTGAGGGTTCTGCCGGTTATGCGGTGCCGGGGTGCCGGATTGTCGTGCTGGACGATGCGCAACGGGAATTACCGACAGGCCAGCCGGGCGTCCTGGCGGTGGATCGTGAGCGCTCGCCCCTGTGCTGGTTCAACGGCTACCTTCACATGCCCACCAAGGCGTTTGTGGGCCGTTACTACTTGAGCGGCGATATCGTGGAGCTCAATGAGGACGGCAGTATCAGCTTTGTCGGCCGTAACGACGATGTGATCACCACGTCCGGCTACCGCGTGGGGCCTTTCGATGTAGAGAGCGCGCTTATCGAACATCCGGCGGTGGTCGAAACCGCGGTGATCGGCAAGCCCGACCCGCAACGTACCGAGCTGATCAAAGCGTTTGTCGTGCTCAACCGTGAGTACCTGCCCAGTGTCGAGTTGGCGGAAGTCTTGCGCCTGCATGTCCGACAGCGCCTGGCTGCGCATGCATACCCACGGGAAATCGAGTTCGTAGAGCAACTGCCCAAGACCCCCAGTGGCAAGTTGCAGCGGTTCATCCTGCGCAACCAGGAAATTGCCAAGCAGCAGGCACTCGACACATGAGGACGGCTCCCGCGCTCAGCCGCTCGGAGTTCCAGCGCAGAGCCCTGGAGCTGTTCAAGGAGCGTAGTTTCAGCCAGGTCAGCATGCGCGAATTGGCCGCGCATGTTGGCATCAGCCCGGGTGCGATTTATCACCATGTGGAGAGCAAGGAAGCCATGTTGTATGAGTGGCTGATAGAGCTGTATCAGGCCCTGTTGTCGCACGTCGATTGGATCAACACCCGTAGATTGACGCCTGCGCAACGCCTGGCAAAACTCATCGAAGGCCATCTTCAATTGCATGAACAGATGACCGGGCACTTCAAGTTGGCGGTCATGGACGCCAACTGCCTGGGCGCCCCGATGCAGGCGAGCGTTGAGCGATTGAGGCTAGCCTATGAGTCGCAACTCATGAAGGTGGTCGGCCAGCAGGGCCATCAGCCCGGCGGGCCGTTGCGTGAGGGGGCGCTCACGGCGATTTTGCCCGTGCTGAACAGCCTGCCCACATGGTTGAGCCCAAAGATTGATCACCGTCAGCGTCGGCTTATTACAAAGACCATCGCCGATGCGGTCATAAAGGCCATTAATTCCCTACCTTGAGTGCCGCAGCCCAGCTCTGAAATGGCAACAGCAATGCAAAGCCAGGTATTTTGGGGATCCGTATAGCCTCTAAACGGCCCTTGCAGGCCCAATAGCCTCCTACACGCCTATCGCCTTGGCCAAGGCGCTTAGTCGCTCCTTCTCATGCTGCAGTGTCAGTGTTGCATGCGCGCGTGTGATGAGTTGGTCCGCCTGCCTAAGGCACGCCGTTTTGAACAGAACAGGGTTTATTTCGGCAAGGCTGATAAGGGCTTTCAACAGGCGAGCATCCACTTCGAACACACCTGCACCGTCTCTGCTGATCGGGGCGAAGAAATCCTCAAACAGATCATCGACGTTCAGCCCTCGAACAAATACCTGCTCACACTGCTGATCTGTCTGTCGGCCAGACCCGCCGCGCTTACCCCAGCATGTCAACGTTCTCACTCCCCGGCCAATCACATCAATAGCGGTACCTGGATCGTTGACGGCAGGTGACAACGCGCGCGAAGCGATTTCAGAGAGGACGCAGAGCCCGAAACGGGGATCGTGTTCGAATGTGCGACGGTTACCGATGGTCAGCGTAGACAGGATCTTTTCCCTGGTGGCCTGTGTGCCATCGTCTTGCCTGGTGCCCAGGCTGACCACGTGCAACAGTGGCATGCCTTCGTGTACGAAGGTTCCCGGCACCACCTCCAGGTAAATATGCGTGCAGTCGTGCTGCGCGATAGCGCCCAAGGTCAACACGTCGATATGCTGCACATAGCCCGTCTGCTCACTTTCGATGGTCATTGCGCCGGGGGCCAGAGCGTGATCGGTCGGGTAGGCTGCAGCGCCGAGGCAGGGCCATTGGGCGCGTTGTCTGATGGCCGCCATGGCCGCTTTTTCGACGCGGTCGATGGTTTCACCTACCCTGCCGAGCTTGGACAAATGGTCGATCCACCGCAGCAGGGTGTAGACCACCAGTACAACCACGGCGATGGTCACCGCGAACAGCAGCACGCGACCCTGCGCGCCGTAGGCGCCGGTGCTCAGGGCAATGATGCCTACCAGGCTGAAAAGAAATGAGCCAATGAACGTAGCGAGGGCGTTTTGCGTCGTAGTGTCTTCCATCACCAAAGTGGTGGCTCGCGGGGTCACACCACTACTTGCGGCACCGTACGCGGTGACCATCGTGCTCAACGAAAAGGTCGTGACGGCCAGCATGCTGGACGCAATGATGCCCAGAATTTTGTCCACCGCATCTGCACCGATGCGCGTGGGCAGGGACTCGGGAACGAAGTCTTTGAACACAACGGCAAGCAGTGCCGTAGCGACCCCTAGAAGCGAGAACAAGGAGGCTCTGAACCACAATCGCTTAGTGAGACGATGGGTTGCCCAGCGCAAACGGTCGATCATGTGGTGCCCTCGGTGACTGCGTCGATTTGAACGGAGTGTACATGGCTGTCGATACTGGCTAAGTTGAATTAATCCTGGCCATCTCAAAAATGGAACACTGCCCATGTTCGACCTCAACGAACTCTTCCTCTACGCCAAGGTGGTCGAGCACGGTGGCTTTGCGGCGGCAGGCCGTGCGCTGAACCTGCCCAAATCGACCTTGAGCCGCAGAGTCAGCCAGCTTGAAGCCAGGCTGGGGGCGCGGCTGATACAACGTTCGACGCGCCAGTTCCAGGTCACCGATATCGGCCAGGCCTATTATCGCCATTGCGTGGCGATGATTGCCGAAGCCGAGTCAGCCGAAGATGTGATTGCCTTCAACAAATCAGAGCCGCGCGGTGTGATCCGCTTGAGCTGCACCACCGCACTGCTCAACTACTGGGTGGCGCCGATGCTCGCCCAATTCATGGCGCAATGCGCCAGCGTCGAACTGAACGTGAAAAGCTTCAACCGCAAGGTCGACATCATCAGCGAAGGCTATGACATGGCCTTGAACCTGTGTTTCCCACCGCTGGAAAGCAGTGAGCTGGTCATGAAGGTATTGGCTAAAAGTCCTCAGGTGCTGGTGGCGAGCGCGGCTTTTTTGCAGGACACTCCCCTGCCCTTGTTACCGGCTGACCTTGGCGGGCTGGCGACTATCCACTGGGGCAACCCGTTGCTTCAGTACCTGTGGGACCTGACCGGGTCGGACGGCGCCACGGCCCAGGTCGCGCACACGCCACGCCTGGTCAGTGATGACATGTCGACCCTGAAAAACGCGGCACTGGCGGGCGTGGGCATCGCCAACCTGCCGCAGGTCGTCGTCAAAGACGAACTGGCCGATGGCCGCCTGATTGCCGTATTGCCTGAATGGCAACCCGCTGAAGGCGTGATCACCGCCGTGTTCCCTTCCAGGCGTGGGCTGATGCCGTCGGTGCGGTCCTTGATCGACTTTCTGGGCGAGGCGTTTGAGGCGCCGTGATGCGCGCTCGCGTTGCTGGGAAAGTTCCTTGCACCCTTAGCAACAGTCTTTTGTCATCAATCACATTGATAGCTCCCTAACAAAACCCCCATGCTAGAGGGCTGACTCCGCGCTTATATCATTCCGAATGATAGTTACCTTTGCTTCATTCGATTCGTGACCTAGCACCTCCCCGCGCATGATCCGCCCATCTCAAATACATTGGCGGATGCACCTCATGGAACAGTCACTCAAACATTTGCGCTTCCCCTTGGCGATCTTGGCCGTGGTGGTGATGAGCGCGTGCGGCAAGTCCCCGGAACAAGCGGCCGCCATGCCTCCTGCCAAGGTCAGTGTGGCCAAGGTGTTGGAACAACCGGTCAACGAATGGGACGAGTTCACCGGGCGCCTTGAAGCGCCGGAAACCGTGCAGATTCGTCCGCGAGTGTCCGGCCAGATTGACCAAGTGGCGTTCACCGAAGGCGCGCTGGTGAAGAAAGGCGACCTGCTGTTCCAGATCGACCCTCGCCCGTTCCAGGCCGAAGTGCGCCGCCTCGAAGCCCAGCTTGCACAGACGAAAGCCGCCGCCACCCGCAGTGAAAACGAAGCGCAACGTGGCGAGCGCCTGCGCCAGAGCAATGCGATCTCCGCCGAACTGGCTGACTCGCGCACCACCGCCGCCCAAGAAGCCCGCGCCGCCATGGCCGGGATCCAGGCGCAGTTGGACCTGGCCAAGCTGAACCTGAGCTTCACCCGCGTGACCTCGCCCATCAGTGGCCGCGTCAGCCGTGCCGAAATCACCGCCGGCAACCTGGTGACCGCCGATACCACGGCGCTCACCAGCGTGGTGTCCACCGACAAGGTCTACGCCTACTTCGACGCGGATGAGCGCGTGTTCCTCAAGTACACCGAACTGGCCCGTGAAGGCCGGCGTGGCGCAACCACCCCGGTGTACCTGGGCCTGTCCAACGAAACCGGCAACCCCCACCTGGGCCAGATGAACTTCGTCGACAACCAGGTCAACCCGGCCACTGGCACCATCCGTGGCCGTGCGGTGTTCGATAACAGCAAGGGCGAATACACCCCTGGCCTGTATGCGCGCTTGAAGCTGGTCGGCAGCGGCACCTATTCGGCTGTGTTGATCAATGACGAAGCGGTCGGCACCGACCTGGGCAAGAAGTTCGTGCTGGTGATGGACGGCGACAAGCCGGCTTATCGCGCGGTGGAACTGGGGCCGAAAATCGAAGGTTTGCGCATCGTGCGCAGCGGCCTGACCAAGGACGACACCGTGATCGTCAAGGGCCTGCAACGCGTGCGCCCAGGCTCGCCGGTCGCGCCGGAAACCATCCCGATGGCCAGCAAGGAAACCCTCGCCGCCTTGGCCCAACAACGACAAGCGCTTGAAGCCAGCAACCTGGAGCAAGTGGCGCCGGAAAAACCCGCGCCCAAGCTCGCAAGCGTCGCGACTCCACGCGGTTAAGGGATACTCAAGATGAATTTTTCCAAGTTCTTCATTTCACGGCCGATCTTCGCAGCGGTGCTGTCGCTGTTGATCCTGATCGCCGGTGCCATTTCGCTGTTCCAACTGCCGATCAGCGAATACCCGGAAGTGGTGCCGCCGACCGTGGTGGTGCGCGCCAACTTCCCGGGCGCCAACCCCAAAGTCATCGGTGAAACCGTGGCGGCGCCGTTGGAGCAAGCCATCACTGGCGTCGAGAACATGCTGTATATGTCTTCGCAGTCCACTGCCGACGGCAAGCTGACCCTGACCATCACCTTCGCCCTGGGCACCGACCTGGACAACGCGCAGGTGCAGGTGCAAAACCGTGTGACGCGCACCCAGCCCAAGCTGCCAGAGGAAGTGACGCGCATCGGTATTACCGTGGACAAGGCCTCCCCAGACCTGACCATGGTGGTGCACTTGACCTCCCCGGATCAGCGTTACGACATGCTGTACCTGTCCAACTACGCGATCCTCAATATCAAGGATGAACTGGCACGCCTGGGCGGCGTCGGTGACGTGCAGTTGTTCGGCATGGGCGATTACTCCTTGCGCGTGTGGCTCGATCCGAACAAAACCGCTTCGCGCAACCTGACGGCGACCGACGTGGTCACGGCAATCCGCGAGCAGAACCGCCAGGTGGCAGCCGGTGCCCTGGGCGCCCAGCCTGCGCCGAGTGACACCAGCTTCCAGTTGTCGGTCAATACCCAGGGCCGCCTGGTCACTGAAGAAGAGTTCGAGAACATCGTGATTCGCGCAGGCGCCAACGGTGAAATCACGCGCCTCAAAGACATCGCCAGGGTCGAACTGGGCTCCAGCCAATACGCGCTGCGCTCGCTGATCGATAACCAGCCCGCTGTCGCGATTCCGATTTTCCAGCGCCCAGGCTCTAATGCCATCGACATCTCCAACGATGTGCGCAGCAAGATGGCCGAGCTGAAGAAGAGCTTTCCGGCGGGCATGGATTACCGCATTGCCTATGACCCAACCATCTTCGTACGCGGTTCCATCGAAGCGGTGGTGCATACGCTGTTTGAAGCACTGATCCTCGTGGTGCTGGTGGTGATCCTGTTCCTGCAGACCTGGCGCGCCTCGATCATCCCCCTGGTGGCGGTGCCGGTATCGTTGATCGGTACGTTTGCGGTGATGCACCTGTTCGGGTTCTCACTCAACGCGCTGTCATTGTTTGGCCTGGTACTGGCCATCGGTATCGTGGTGGACGACGCCATCGTGGTGGTGGAGAACGTCGAGCGCAATATCGAGCTGGGCCTTGAGCCCTTCCCGGCGACCGAAAAAGCCATGAGTGAAGTGACCGGCCCCATCATCGCTACGGCGCTGGTGCTGTGTGCGGTGTTCATTCCGGCCGCCTTTATCAGTGGCTTGACCGGGCAGTTCTACAAGCAGTTCGCCTTGACCATCGCGATCTCAACAGTGATCTCGGCATTCAACTCCCTGACCCTGTCCCCTGCCCTGGCCGCTGTGTTGCTGCGCGGTCACGACGCACCGAAGGACCGTTTTTCCAAGTTCCTCGATAAGGTCTTCGGTGGCTGGCTGTTCCGTCCCTTCAACCGCTTTTTCGAAAAAGCCAGCCATGGCTACGTAGGCACCGTGCGCCGAGTGATTCGCGGCAGCGGTATTGCGTTGTTCGTCTACGCAGGTTTGATGGTGCTGACGTTCTTCGGGTTTGCCCACACGCCGACCGGTTTCGTACCGGCCCAGGACAAGCAATACCTGGTGGCCTTCGCCCAATTGCCCGACGCCGCAAGCCTGGACCGCACCGAAAACGTGATGAAGCGCATGTCGGAGATCGCCCTGAAACAACCCGGCGTGGAAGCTGCGATCGCCTTTCCGGGCCTGTCGATCAACGGGTTCACCAACAGCCCGAACAGCGGCATCGTGTTCGTGACCTTGAAGCCCTTCGATGAGCGCAAAGACCCGAGCATGTCCGCCGGTGCGATTGCCGGTGCACTGAACGGTCAATACGCCAATATCGAAGAAGCCTACATGGCGATCTTCCCGCCGCCGCCGGTACAAGGCCTGGGCACCATCGGTGGCTTCCGCCTGCAGATCGAAGACCGTGGCAACCTCGGCTATGACGAGCTGTACAAAGAAGTGCAGAACGTCATCGCCAAGAGCCACGGCGTGCCTGAGCTGTTCGGCCTGTTTACCAGCTATACGGTGAACGTGCCGCAAGTGGACGCGGCCATCGACCGCGAAAAGGCCAAGACCCACGGCGTGGCGATCAGTGACATCTTCGACACCCTGCAGGTCTACCTGGGCTCGTTGTATGCCAACGACTTCAACCGCTTCGGGCGCACCTATCAGGTCAACGTGCAGGCTGAGCAACAGTTCCGCCAGGACGCCGACCAGATCGGCCAGCTGAAAGTGCGCAATAACAGAGGCGAGATGATCCCCCTGGCGACCTTTATCAAGGTCAGCGACACCTCGGGCCCGGACCGCGTGATGCACTACAACGGCTTCATCACCGCAGAAATCAACGGCAACGCCGCGCCGGGCTACAGCTCTGGCCAAGCCCAGGCCGCGATTGAAAAACTGCTTAAAGATGAACTGCCCAACGGCATGACCTACGAGTGGACCGACCTGACCTATCAGCAAATCCTCTCGGGCAATACCGCGCTGTTTGTGTTCCCGCTCTGCGTACTGCTGGCGTTCTTGGTGCTCGCGGCCCAATACGAGAGCTGGAGCCTGCCACTGGCGGTGATCCTGATCGTACCGATGACGCTGCTGTCGGCCATTACCGGGGTGATCATCTCGGGCGGCGACAACAATATCTTCACCCAGATCGGTCTGATCGTACTGGTGGGCCTGGCGTGCAAGAACGCGATCCTGATCGTCGAATTCGCCAAGGATAAACAGCAGGAAGGCCTCGACCCGCTCGCCGCGGTACTGGAAGCCTGCCGCCTGCGTCTGCGGCCGATCCTGATGACTTCGTTCGCATTCATCATGGGTGTGGTGCCACTGGTGCTTTCCAGCGGTGCCGGCGCCGAGATGCGCCATGCCATGGGCGTGGCGGTGTTCTCCGGGATGATCGGTGTGACCTTCTTCGGTCTGTTGCTGACGCCAGTGTTCTACGTACTGATCCGTCGCTATGTCGAGCGCAGTGAAGCGCGCAAAGCGGCCAAGGCCTTGAAGCTGGAGACACAGCAATGAGTGTGAAAATATTCCTGCCGAGCTTGTTGGTACTGGCGCTCGCCGCCTGTGCCGTAGGCCCGGACTACAAGACCCAGCCACTGGAGGCGGCCAACATCACGGCCGCCGCCGACACCAAGAGCTACGACCACGCCAAGTACGAAGGCATCTGGTGGCAGCAGTTCGACGACCCGACCCTCAACCAGTTGGTGACCCAGTCCCTGAGCGGCAACCGTGATTTGCGCGTGGCCTTCGCCCGTCTGCGGGCGGCACGGGCCATCCGTGATGATGCGGCCAACGACATCATGCCGGTGGTCACCTCCCGCGCCAGCAGCGATGTGGGCAAGGGGCAGATTCCCGGCCAGACCACCAAGCGTGTCAACAGCGAGCGCTACGACCTGGGCCTGGACATGGCCTGGGAAGTGGATTTGTTCGGGCGTATCCGCCGCAACCTGGAAGCCAGTGACGCCGACCAACAAGTGGCCGAAGCCGACCTGTACCAACTGCAAGTCACCATGATCGCCGAACTGGTAGATGCCTACGGCCAACTGCGCGGTGCGCAACTGCGTGAGCGCATCGCCCTGGACAACCTGAAGAACCAGCAGGAATCGCGCACCATCACCGTCAGCCTGCGCGATGCCGGCGTGGGTGATCAGCTCGACGTCGAACGCGCCGACGCGCGCCTGGCAGCAGTTGAAGCCAGCGTGCCGCAACTGCAGGCCGAACAAGTGCGTGAGCGCAACCGCATCGCCACCCTCCTCGGCCAGCGCCCCGACAAGCTGAGCGTGGACCTGAGCCCGAAAGACCTGCCAGCGATTGCCAAGGCGTTGCCGATTGGCGACCCGGGGCAACTGCTGCAACGACGCCCGGACATTCTCAGCGCCGAACGCAAATTGGCCGCCGCCACCGCACGTATTGGCGTGGCCAAGGCCGACCTGTTCCCACGGGTGAGCCTCAGCGGTTTCCTCGGCTTCACCGCCGGGCGCGGTTCGCAGATCGGCTCGGCGGCCGCGAATGCCTGGTCCCTTGGCCCGAGCATCACCTGGGCCGCATTTGACCTGGGCAGCGTGCGCGCGCGTTTGCGCGGTGCGAATGCCGAAGCCGATGGCGCCTTGGCAACGTATGAACAGCAAGTGCTGCTGGCGCTGGAAGAGTCCGAGAACGCCTTCAGCGACTACGGCAAGCGCCAGCAACGTTTGGTCTCGCTGATCCGCCAAAGCGAATCCAGCCGCGCCGCCGCCGACCTCGCGGCGATCCGCTACCGCGAAGGCACCGTGGACTTCCTGGTCCTGCTCGACGCCCAACGCGAACGCCTGGCCGCCGAAGATTCCCAGGCCCAAGCCGAAGTGGATCTGTATCGCGGCATTGTGGCGATCTACAAGGCGTTGGGTGGAGGCTGGCAGCCGGATACGGTGGTCGCCAGCAACAAGTGAGGTAAAGAGCTCCTTTGGTTGGTCGCATCCAGCCAATTTTTAGCCCTGCGGTCCATTCGGTCGCGGGGCTTTTTTTGCCAGGACTTCCTAAAATGTTGAAAGTTATTTCTGTAAGCCAATTAAGAAGTCCTTCGTAGGTAATTTCCTAGTACTGCGCTATACCTGGCTTCCCACTTTAAATACTTCAGAAACAACAGTGCGTTTTCATGTAGGCAAACGGCACCCCCACGTTAAAGTAATTGGCGCACGTGTCGACAACCAAGTGCCACTTACTAATGGAGGAAGGCGACATGGCTATCATGTTGACTGCTGAGCAGATGAGGTATACCAAGGCAACCAACGCTTACGTTATTAAAAACCCTGAGCAAATAACGAATGAATTCACGATCACCGAGGAGTCCGTAGCAGCTGACACACTAAATCTTGGTGAAACAAAAAAAATCGCCGACCTGAAAGAATATTTAAAGGGCTTTGACATGACAGCCATAAGCTCAGATGACCTCAGAAAAGTAGCGCGACGATTATTCGACAATGAAATGATAGATATACATGCATTTGTAATATTCGCCGAAGGCAATTTGGCGAGTGGTGCAGATGGTCTTCCTACAGACACAGACGTTAAATTCAACGCCATTGCTTTGTTTAATGAGCGGCTTGAGGACTACAATGATTTCCTTGAAAATAATCCTGCAGACGTGAAAGAAGATACTTTGAGATGGCGGCGGGGGATGATAGATGCCAATCACGCGATAGGTGCATTGACCTACTTCGTCAATTCTTCCAGAAGTGATTTAAAGATTCATGAGCAAGCTTGAATCCAAGTCGTTTGGGCAGTGCGCTAAGGAGGATCTTAACGCACTGCCAATGCAGGCCTTCAGCGGCCGTATTTGGCGATGCCTGAGTAGGGTTTCACATCAGGGTCGGAATTGAACATCGCAACTCGATAGGTACCAAACGACCCAGAGTATGAAGCGCTGCTCCCAAAGCTTGTCGCAACAGATTGCCAAGAGGCTCCCAACTGCTTTTGGATAATCAACTGTGGCGCCCGCCCTCCTCCCGTGGAAGCTGAGGCATCAATAGTCGCACCCGCACATCCATTCGCGGAAGTTATTGTGAACGGACCATACACTGTCGTTTCGACACCAGGCGGCAAAAGCCCGCTATAGCTATCACTTATGTACAGACACAAGGCCGACACCTGAGCAGACAAAAGCATTAACGCGAGACACGGCAACGCAATAAGACCTTTCATGACCTCACCTCAAATCAGCAAATAGTGAATAAATACCCACTCGAAATGTCTGATCTTTTATTTCCCCATAAGCGCACCTCACAGTTAAGCAACGGCTGCCAGCACACGACACTCGATATCAACCCAGCAGATATCAAGCACCCACTAATGCGGGTAGGAACACGTTGCTTACGGTACACGAAATCAAGCGCTAAATATGCCAGCCACGTCCTAAAATATCGAAGGAGCGTTCTGTCATACTTAGGTGAAGGAATAAGTGAGAACTGTCCTAATCCCGCATGACGGAAGTTAGAGTCGACTCGACTCGTTCAAAATCAAACTCCGATAATGCCCGGGATTCGATCCAGACCACTTACGAAACGCCTTGTAGAACGAACTTGCATCGGCAAACCCCAACCGCGTGGCAATTTCGGCAAAGCTGATCTGCGGTTCAGCCAGCCACACAATCGCCAGTTCCTTGCGCACGCTGTCCTTGAGCCCCTGATAGGTCTGCCCCTCTTCCGCCAGGCGACGGCGTAGGGTGGACGCAGAAATACACAACCTGGCGGCAAGCCCCTCGGTTTCCGGCCAGGTGTCGGGGGGCATCTGCCGAAGGTCGTGCTTGATGCGCGTGGCGAGGCTTTCGGGGTCGCGATATTTGACCAGAATGTTAGCCGGTGCATGGGCCAGGAAGCGTTGGAGCTCCTGCGGGCTGCGCTTGATCGGCAGGTCCAGGCAATCGGCGGAAAAGATCATGCGGGTGCGTGGTCGATCAAAGCGCAAGTTGTCAGAAAACATCACCTGATAATCGTCACAGAAGTCCGGCTGAGCGCAACGCAGCTCAATGGCGAGAATCGGAATGCGCCGCCCCGCCAGCCAGCAGGCGACGCCGTGGACGATCATCCAGTAGGTAAAGTAGGTAAACGCACGCTTGGGCTCATCAGGCTCGAGCAGGACAATTTCCGCCAGGCTCTGTTGGCGCACCAGCTGGGCTGGCAGGTGCTCCAGCATCAGTGAGAGAAACCCCAAGCCGGTTTCCAGGCCCGCCGCCAGGTTGGGTTGCGCCATGGCGGCGCGACACAGGAACGCCAGGCTGCCGGACTTGAGCTTGCGCGGGTCCATGCCAAAGAACTCATCGTCCCTGCGCCGCGCCAGCAAACGCCACAGGCGTGCATAGGCCGTGGCCGCCACGCGAGCGTCGGGCTGCTCAAGCAACGCCGGGGCAATCCCGACTTTGCTCAATGCCTCAACGGTGGCGGCTCCCGGCGCGCAACTCTGCAACAACGCTTCGCGCACGAGGTGGATGGAGATGGTGTCTTTTTCCGACATGGGGCGTTGAGCTGTCCGGCTGCGGTCTGGTTGGCCTGCATCATAAGGGCGGTTGCGCTTCGCCACCACTGTTCAGCCCACGTTCAGCAAAGGTCAATATTTCTTGTTTAGCAATGAGTATCATTATGTTACAACTTAGCTCCCTAACTAGTTGCGCCCGGGTGCCCGATGCTCGTTCCTTTTTTAATCATGCTGCGCGAAGGCATTGAAGCGGCATTGATCGTTGGCATTATCGCCAGTTACCTGCAACAGACCGGGCGTGGCCAGTGGATGCCTGCAGTGTGGATCGGCGTGTTCCTTGCGGCGGCGCTGGCGCTGCTGGTGGGCGGTGGGCTGGAGTTGGTCAGTGCGGAATTCCCGCAAAAGCAGCAGGAATTGTTTGAAGGTGTCGTCGGGCTGGTCGCCGTGGGCATCCTCAGTTCCATGGTGTTCTGGATGCGCAAGGTGGCGCGCTCGATTAAGCACTCGCTGCATGAGTCCCTAGACCATGCACTGGCCGGCTCCAGGCATCAGGTGTTCGCCCTGATCGCCATGGTGTTTTTCGCCGTGGCCCGCGAAGGGCTGGAGACGGTGTTCTTCCTGTTGGCCGTGTTTCAGCAGAGTGAAGGCCCCGGCGCTCCGGTAGGCGCCCTGCTCGGCCTGATCTTGGCCATTGTCGTGGGTTTGCTGATTTATTCCGGCAGCATGCGCCTGAACCTCGGCGCATTTTTCCGCTGGACCGGCCTGTTCATCCTGGTGGTCGCCGCCGGCATTCTCGCCAACTCGGTGCAAGCCCTGCATGAAGCCGGCGTGTGGAATCACTGGCAGACCGTGCTGTTCGACTTCAGCACCGCATTGCCCATGGACAGCCCACTCGGTTCAGTACTGGCCGGCATGTTCGGTTACCAGGAAGCACCGACCGTCAGCACCCTGGGCGCCTATCTGATTTACCTGGTGGTGGCCCTGGTGATGTTCTTCCTGCCCTCGACCCCGACCCAGCCTGTTGCCAACACTTCTTCCGTTTCCAGCCAGTAAGGACCGTCTCTTGTCCAACCCAACCCCTCAATCGGCCCCACCGTCCCGCGCCTTGCGCTGGGGCGTGGCCGGCTCGGTGGTGGTGATGATCGCCGCCGGTGGCCTGTTCTACTACGCCTCGCAATTGGCCGCCGGCAAGCGCCAGGCCAACCACAATGAAATCGCGGTGACCATCCACAGCCACGCCTGCGAACCCAACGCCCTGACGGTACCGGCCGGGCATGCCAGCTTTCGCATCATCAACCGTTCCGACCGTGCGGTGGAGTGGGAAATCCTCGACGGCGTGCTGGTGGTCGAAGAGCGGGAAAACATTGCCCCAGGCCTGAGCCAGGTGATCAACGCCAACCTGCTGCCCGGCGACTACGCCATTACCTGTGGCCTGCTGAGCAACCCGCGCGGCACCTTGCATGTCACGCCCACCGCAGAGTCTGACGCCCAGGCCAAGGCCAAGCCGTCGATGGTGGCCTTTATCGGCCCGTTGTCGGAGTTTCGCGTGTACCTGAGCGGCCAAGGCGGTGCGCTGGTCAAGGCCGTGACGGCCCTGCAACAGGCCATCGCCGCCGGTGACCTGGCCCAGGCCCAGGCGCTGTATGTACCGGCTCGCGAGGCGTATCAGCGCTTGGCGCCGGCGTCCCAGCGTCTGGCCGAATTGGATAACGCGATCAACGCCCGCGCCGATTATTTTGAACAGCGCGAGCAAGACCCCGCCTTCAGCGGCTTCCACCGCCTCGAATACAGCCTGTTCCAACAACACAGCCTCGATGGCCTGGCGCCGGTCGCCCAACGCCTGGTTACCGACGTCACCACGCTCAAGCAACAGTTACTGGCCCAGTCCCTGCCACCGGAGCAACTGGTGAGCATTGTGGTACGCAACCTCAACAGCCTGGCGGACGTGCGTGCGGCGAGCGGTGAAGAAGAACGCTACAGCCACATCGACTTGAACGGCTTTGCCGCCAACCTGCAGGTCGCGCACAAAGTGGTCGACCTGATGCGCCCGTTGCTGGGCAAGTCCGCCGCCGACCTGCTCCCCACTATCGACAGCGCGCTCAACGCCTTCGACACCGAACTCAACGGGCTCAAGGTGAATGACCGCTACCCAACCTACGACAAGGTTACAGCCGATCAGCGCAAGCAGATCGCCGACAAGGCCAAGGCACTGGCCGTTGCACTCGATGGAATCGACCCAGCCCTTGGCCTTTCCGGCCTGCAGTGAAGACGACCGCATACATGAGTGATACACAACAGTTTGACCTCCAACGTCGCCGCGTCCTGTTGGGCATGGCGGCCACCGGCGCTGCGATTGCCGGCAGCAGCCTGAGCTGCCCGGCCATGGCGGCAGCCGCCGAGCAAGTCACCACCGCACCACGCAGTGACAAAACCCAGGACCACCAAGCGTTTTTCGGCAAGCACCAAAGCGGCATCGTCACCCCGCGCCCGGCCTGCGGCATGGTCGTGGCGTTCGATGTGCTGGCCAGCGACCGCGAGGACCTGGAACGCCTGTTCCGCACCCTCAACGAGCGCATCGCGTTCCTGATGACCGGCGGCACCGTGCCCCAGGTCGACCCGAAATTACCGCCTACCGATTCCGGCATCCTTGGCCCGGTGGTCACACCCGATAACCTGACCATCACCGTGTCGGTCGGCGAGTCATTGTTCGACGAACGCTTCGGCCTCGCGGCGGCCAAACCCAAGCGCCTGAGTCGCATGGTCGGTTTCCCCAACGATGCGCTGGAGCCCGCGCAGTGCCATGGCGACCTGAGCCTGCAGTTCAGCTCCAACACGCCGGACACCAATATCCACGCTCTGCGCGACATCGTTAAAAACCTGCCCGACCTGCTGCTGGTGCGCTGGAAGCAGGAAGGCAGCGTACCGCCCCAGGCACCGACCAAACCCGGTGAGCCGGCGCAGAGTGCGCGCAACTTCCTGGGCTTTCGCGATGGCTCGGCCAACCCCAATTCCAACGATGACAAGGCCATGGACCAGATCGTCTGGGTACAGCCCACCAGCGACGAACCGGCCTGGGCCGCCCATGGCAGTTACCAGGCCGTGCGCATCATCCGTAACTTTGTCGAGCGCTGGGATCGCACCCCGCTGCAAGAACAGGAAAGCATCATCGGCCGTATCAAGCCCACGGGCGCGCCCATGGACGGCCAGCATGAAACCCAGGTCCCGGACTACAGCAAGGACCCTGAAGGCAAGTTGACCAAGCTCGATGCCCACATCCGCCTGGCCAACCCGCGCACCCCGCAGACCCAGGCCAACCTGATCCTGCGGCGGCCGTTCAACTACTCCAACGGCGTCAACAAAAACGGTCAACTGGACATGGGCTTGTTGTTCATCTGCTACCAGGCTGACCTGGAGAAAGGCTTTATCAGCGTGCAAACCCGGCTCAACGGCGAGCCGCTGGAGGAGTACCTCAAGCCCGTGGGTGGCGGGTATTTCTTCACGTTGCCCGGGGTCACCGGCCCTAAGGATTTCATCGGGCGCACGCTGCTCGCGGCAACGCACTCTCAAACGCCTGCCAAGACCTAAAACACACCAGAGCGGAATGTCTCCCATGAAGAAGTCGTCTATCGCGTTGTTGTTACTCAGCCTTTCGCCACTGGCAAGCTTCGCCGCTACTGCGCCGTTGGACCTGGTGGGCCCGGTGTCGGATTACAAGATCTACGTCACCGAAGAAATCGGCGAACTGGTCACCCAGACCCAGGCGTTCACCGACGCCATCAATAAGGGCGACCTGGCCACGGCCAAGAAGCTCTATGCGCCGACTCGCGTGCACTATGAATCCATCGAGCCGATCGCCGAGCTGTTCAGCGACCTCGACGCGTCCATCGACTCGCGTGTCGACGACCATGAAAAAGGCGTGACGGCCGAAGACTTCACCGGCTTTCACCGCATTGAATACACGCTGTTCTCGCAGAACTCGACCCAGGGCCTGCAAGCGCTGACCGCCAAGCTCAACGCCAATGTGAATGACCTCAAGACCCGCGTCGATGGCCTGACTTTCCCGCCGGAGAAAGTCGTTGGTGGTGCCGCTGCGTTGCTCGAAGAAGTCGCGGCCACCAAGATCTCCGGTGAAGAAGACCGCTACAGCCACACCGATCTGTACGACTTCCAGGGCAACATCGACGGCGCGAAAAAAATCGTCGACCTGTTCCGCGGCCAGATCGGGCAGCAAGACCAAGCCTTCCTGGCCAAGGTCGACAAAAACTTTGCCAGCGTCGACAAGATCCTGGCCAAGTACAAAACCAAGGATGGCGGCTTTGAGACCTATGACAAGGTCAAGGACAACGACCGCAAGGCGTTGGTCGGCCCGGTCAACACCCTGGCCGAAGACCTCTCAACCCTGCGCGGCAAGCTGGGTTTGAACTAACTGCCGCCCACAAAAAAAACACCCAGTCCCTGTCGAAGGGCCTGGGTGTTTTTTTGCCAGCACGTTGCTCAGTTAGAGAATGCGGTACAGCAAGCGCTCGATCCGCACCCGGCTGACACGCCGCAGGAATTTGCCGACGGCGGGCGGGTAATCCACCAGCGTCTGCAATTGCTGGTAACCCTGGATACGCGTGGTGTGCTGGAAAATATTCGCAAGCTCGGCGCTTCGCGGCTCCAGCCATTGGCCTTGAGGGTCGTCGATCAGCAAGCCGTTTTCCAGGTCGAGGCGAAATGCCCGAGGGTTGAGGTTGTTGCCGGTGAGCAAGGTGTAGCGCTCATCCACCCACATGCCCTTGAGGTGGTAGGTGTTATCGCCGTCGCGCCATAAGTGCAGGTTCAACTGGCCGCTGTTGATCATCGGCTGATGCCGCTTGGCAAAGCGCCGCAGGCTGATCTCGTACAAGTACGGCAACGCCGCAATCACCTTGAAAGGCTCGGTGGGCGGAATGTAGAAGTCGTTGGCGGTCTTGTCGCCCACCACGATGTCGATCTTCACGCCGCGTGCCAGGGCGCGGTTGATCTCACGGGTCACCGGCAATGGCAGGTTGAAATACGGCGTGCAAATAGTCAGTTGCTGCTGGGCGCTGGCGATCAGTTCGAGGATCACCCGGCTCAACGGGTTGTTCTTGCCAACGCCCAGCAAGGGGCTGACCGACAGATGGCCATTGGGCAACTGCCCGGCTGTGGTGTCGTAGGTCGCATGCTTGAGACGGCTGCGCAGGTCGCCGATGTCGTTGCGCAGGCTGCGGGTGGTGGGCGGGTTCGGCAGGTCCAGGCGATGCACGGCCTTGGACGCTACCAGGCCGTGCTCCACCAGATGCTGCATCGAATCGGCCAAGGGTTGGCTATGGATCAGGTGGTAACGATCGAAGCGGTATTTGTCGAACTTGTGCAGGTACACATTGTTCAGGCTGGCGCCGCTGTACAGCACGCTGTCATCAATCACGAAACCCTTGAGGTGCAACACGCCGAACAGCTCGCGGGTTTGCACCGGCACGCCGTACACCGGCACTTCGGTGGCGTGGCGCTGGGTCATCGCCTGGTACCAGGCGCTGTTGCCCGGTTGCTTGCCCGCGCCGATCAACCCGCGCTGGGCGCGCAGCCAATCCACCATCACCACGATGTCCAGTTCAGGCCGTGCGGCCTTGGCGGCGTGTAGGGCGTCGTAGATCTCCTGCCCCGCCTCGTCCTGCTGCAAGTACAAAGCAACGATGTAGATACGCCGCGTGGCCTGGGCGATTTTCTCCAGCAGGCAGCGACGATAGGCGTCGGCGCTGGGCAGCACCTCAATGGCCTCGTTGGACAACGGAAAACCGCGCAGCTTGGGCAACAGGGAGCGTTTGAAGAACGACGGCATAGGGCTCGCAATGGGTCGAATCCGAAGAGGCCCAAAGCTTACACCATGAGGCTGCTCAGGTCTCGCGGTGGGTAATTTAAAAAACCCTGTTGACCATGAAGAACGATCGTTCTACTGTAATCGACATGAACGATATAATCCAGAATGAAACCCGCGATATTATCCTCGACGTCACCGAGAAGTTGATCTATCGCCACGGCATCGCTGCCACCGGCATGGACTTACTGGTGAAAACCGCCGGCGTGTCGAGAAAAAGTATCTACCGTTACTTCGCCAACAAGGATGAGTTGGTGGTGGCCGCCCTGCAACGCCGCGACGAACGCTGGATGCAGTGGCTGCGCAGCGAAGTGGAACGCAGCGACGACAGCGGCGAGCGCCTGCTGGGGCTTTTCAGCGCGCTCAAAGGCTGGTTCGGCTCGGCAGACTTTCGCGGCTGCGCCTTTATCAACACCAGTGGCGAAACTGGCGACGCCCAAGACCCGGTGCGCCTGTTGGCCAAGGCCCATAAACGCAAACTGTTCGAGTACGCACTTGAACTGTGCCAAGCACATGGCACCGCCGCCCCGGAGCAGCAGGCCGCGCAACTGCTGATCCTGATCGATGGCGCCATTACCGTTGCCCTGGTCATGGGTGATTCAACAGCTGCCGATAATGCGCAATGCATGGCGCAAACCTTACTGCAACTGTGAACCCACAGCCCAGGCAACTTTAGACCCAACCTTTATTGCTTCGAGGAGTCGCCCATGTCAGCCCAAGAAGAAGTCCGTCCGCCCCTGCCGCCGTTTACCCGCACGTCTGCCATCGAAAAAGTCCGCCTGGCCGAAGATGGCTGGAACTCCCGCGACCCGGAGCGCGTGTCCCTGGCCTACACCTTGGACACGAACTGGCGTAACCGCGCCGAATTTGCCCATAACCGCGAAGAAGCCAAGCAGTTCCTGACCCGTAAATGGGCCAAGGAGCTGGATTATCGACTGATCAAAGAACTGTGGGCCTTCACCGATAACCGCATCGCCGTGCGCTACGCCTATGAATGGCACGATGATTCGGGTAACTGGTACCGCTCGTACGGCAACGAAAACTGGGAATTCGACGAGAACGGCTTGATGGCCAACCGCTTTGCCTGCATCAACGATATGCCGATCAAGGAAAGCGAGCGCAAATTCCATTGGCCGCTGGGCCGGCGCCCGGATGAGCATCCGGGCTTGTCAGAACTGGGGCTATAACCCCGATTCTGTAGGCAGCGTGAGATCCAATGTGGGAGCTGGCTTGCCTGCGAAGACGGACTAACAGTCAACACAGCTGGACCGGGTACATATCCGTTATTTAGGTAACGGCCACTTAGGGTTCCGCTCTGACAGCGGCTCACTTTTGAAAAGAGCCCAAAAGTAAGCAAAAGGCTCTTGCCCCACCACTCGGCA